>JALEIY010000119.1 GCA_022769785.1 Eubacterium sp. | reverse complement strand
CGGAAGAGAAAGAATGTCTTTCTCTGATGCTTAAGGAAGCGTCACAGCGCCTTATTTTTCCGGAAGACAGGGAAGCCCATGGGGAGTTCTGGAATCTGGACACTTTATGGGAGCGTCTGCAAAAGTCTGAGACACCGGGGGTTTTAAGGGGAATTTTCCGGGAAAAACTGCAAAACGGAGAATGGTGCAGAATACAGCATTTGATTGTTGCAGTCAAAACCGGAATGTCGGAAGACAGAATTGCCATGTGCTTTGTGTCAGAACTGTTTGAACGAAACGAAGGAGTTCCGGTGCCTACAGAGATGGCACTGGCAGAAAAAAGAGAAAGAAACCGCCTTACCGGTCTTTACGAAGAAAGTGCATTTGTAAAATATGCCCGTTTATATCTGGAGGCAAACGCCGGGAGGGAATGCTGCCTGATTGCCATAGATATTGAACGTTTCAAGCTGTTTAATGAATGGTACGGCAGAGAAGAGGGGGATAAATTCCTTGTTGCTGTCGCACAGATGCTGAAAAAAATGGAAGAACGTCTTCATGGGATTGCAGGTTATTATGGCGCAGATAACTTTGTTATGATGATGCCGTTTCGGAAAGACTGGATTTATGAACTGCAGAATGCAATTACGGTTCAGGCAGAGCAGTTTGGCGACAATGCCGGATTTCTGCCGGCATTTGGAGTTTATGTTATCCGTAATCGCAGCCTATCATTAGATACTATGTATGACCGGGCGGTTATTGCGCTGTCCTTTGCCAAAGGAAACTATTCTTCCCGAATCATTTATTACAGTAACAGCATGATTGAACGAATGGAAGAGGAGCAGAATCTTCTGATAAAGGCGCAAAAAGCGATACAGCGCAGAGAGTTTGTATTTTATCTGCAGCCGCAGTGCGACATTGGTACGGGGAAAATCCTGAGCGCCGAAGCGCTGATTCGATGGAACACGAGGGAAAAAGGAATTATCTCACCGGGAGTTTTTCTTCCTGTTCTTGAGAAAAACGGATTTATTGTCAATCTGGATCAGTATGTCTGGGAGGAAGTGTGTGTATGGCTTCGGAGATGGATAGATGAAGGACACCGGCCGGTACCGGTTTCTGTCAATGTCTCGCAGGTGGATTTGTGCTCTTTTGATGTGACGGAATATTTTATTTCTCTGATACGGAAGTATCGCCTTCCTTCCGGGCTGCTTAAAATAGAGATAACAGAAAGCGCTTATGTGGAACAGTTTGAGGTGGTAACAAAAGCGGTGGGAGAACTGCGTAAAGCCGGTTTTGTTGTTATGATGGACGATTTTGGAAGCGGAGCCTCCTCTTTGAATATGCTGAAAAATGTCAATGTGGATGTGCTCAAAATTGATATGCGGTTTCTGGATATCAACAGTGAAAACAGGGGCAAAGGATTCAGTATCTTAAAATCTGTCCTTAATATGGCAAGGCTTCTTCAGCTGCCGATTATTGTGGAAGGAGTGGAAAATACCGACCAGATTGATTTCCTTAGAAATATGGAATGTCGATATGTGCAGGGATATTATTTTTACAGACCTATGCCGGTGAAGCAATTTGAGGAGCTGCTGCTGGATGAAAATAATCTGAATTATGACGGTTTTTGCAATAATGCAGATGAACCAAAGAATGCTCCAGAAAAATTCTGTGGATTTATTAAGGTGAAACAGAGGGAAAAAACAGATGATTTGGAAAATCATATTCATGATATTTGCAATAGTCTTTCCGAGAGCATTTTCCTGTGCAGATTAGTACAGGAGCATCTGGAGCTGGAAATTTTGGCAGACGGAATCCCGCTTTTATATGAGGATAACATGGAAATCGCACTGTCCGAGGATAATCTTCTTCAGGAACAGATTCTCTATGAGAAAATGCGGGAATATATAATGCGACTGGAAAACTTTAATACCGTGTTCTCTATCGAACTGAGAAAGCACGATGTCCGGTCGATTGATGTCAGGGGAGTTCTGATTCAGAATGATGAGAACGCTCCGGAATATCTTTGTACCTGTCGTGATGTGACCAGAGAAGAAACGGTGAACCGGGAACTTCGAAGAATGGCAGAAACCGATGCATTGACCGGGCTCTATAACCGGCACCGGCTGATCCCGGAAATCTCTTTGCATCTGGAATGCAGAAGTAGAGAGAAGGGAAAGGTTATTGTCATAGATATTGACCATCTGAAAGAAACCAATGACAGTTATGGTCACGTTTACGGGGATTCTCTGATTCGGGCATTTGCGAATCGGATTCGGGATGTATTCGGAAATGTTCTTGCGGGACGTATCGGCGGGGATGAGTTTATGGTATTTTGCAATATTGCGGAAAAGGACCTGGAAACAAAGCTGAATGAATTGGTACAGCCACTGATTCTCCGGTTTGAGGAAGAGGAAAGAATTCATACGGTTTCCGTTGGTTATTCCGGGTATCCGGAGGATGGAAGGGAATTAAAGGAGCTTTATCGGAAAGCAGACAGGGCAATGTATAATGCGAAACGGAGCGGAAGAGGTACCTGGCGTAAATTTCAGAAGGAAATGGAATAAAAGAATCGGCTAGGAAAGGTTTTTGTGTCGCTTTTTTGATATGTACATATTATAAAGTAAAATGTGGTCTGGTGGTATGTGTGGAGATTTATGTTGTACAGGGAGGAGATACCCTGTTTTCCATTGCAAACCGATTGGGAAGCACGGCAGAAGAACTTGCTTATATTAATCAGATTCCGCCGCCCTATGGTCTGACACCGGGGCAGGCTCTGCTTTCTGATGATAATACCTCTTCCCAGGAAGAAAAGGTTCCGGTACATATCGGAGGATATGCCTATCCCTTTATCAGCAGCTGGGTATTGGAGCAGACATTGCCATATCTGACAGAGCTTCATATATTTTCTTACGGTTTTACGGCAGAGGGAGAATTGCTTCCACCCCGTCTTTCCGATGACTGGATGATTGCTCTTGCCCAAAATGGTGGTGTTGCTCCTTTTTTGACGCTTACTCCTTTTGGGACAGACGGGCGCTTCAGTAATGTACTGATTTCTGCAATTGTAAATGATACCGGGGCAAGGCAGCGGCTGAAGGATGAGATTGTCCGGCAGATAACGGAGCGGGGATTTGAAGGACTGGATATTGATTTTGAATATATTCTGGCTTCGGATCGACAAGCTTTTGTGGACTTCGTTATTTATATGAAAGAAGCAGTGGGAGCTCTGGGCTATCCGGTCTGCGTGGCTCTTGCGCCGAAAACTTCGGCGAATCAGAAAGGACTTTTGTACGAAGGAAAGGATTATGCGGCTCTCGGAGCTGCTGCCGATTATGTTTTTTTAATGACATATGAATGGGGATATACCTATGGTCCGCCTATGGCAGTGGCACCAATTCCAAAGGTCAGAGAGGTTCTGGATTATGCCGTTACGGAAATTCCGCCGTCGAAAATTCATATGGGGATTCCTAATTATGGGTATGACTGGCCGCTTCCTTTTGAGAAGGGAGTGACGAAAGCGCAGACCTTAGGAAATATTCAGGCGGTGCAGCGGGCAGTGGAAAACGGAGTTCCGATAGAATTTGATGCTGCGGCGCAGGCGCCGTTTTATTTTTATGAAAGCGGGAACGGGGAAGCCATAAGACATGAAGTATGGTTTGAGGATGTTCGAAGTATGGAAGCCACCTTTTTACTGCTAAAAGAATACCGGCTTCGGGGAGCCGGTTACTGGAATATTATGCAGTTATTTCGGGCCAACTGGATTCTTCTGTCCTCATTTTTCACGAAACCACAGTAAGAAAAGATACATTATGAAGAAAGCTCTGTGGTGTATAACTCATAAATCGAATGAATTGCCTTGTGAAGATGCGGCTTGTATTCTTCCATACTGACAGGCTGGGAAAACAAAATACAGCTGTAGCAGGTTGAGCCGACCAGCTCAATGATTGTGAAAAGCATAAGCTCTGGTTCCTTACAGGAAACGGAGCTTTTTTTCATCTGTTCCATAAAATAATCAAAAAATTGTGTGGATTCTTCCGGAATGGGGTTTTCAAATACTGTTCGGAAAATGCCCCAGGATAGATTTTTGTGGATAAATTTCAGAAAAGCCGGGTCTTTTTCCAGTCGGGAAATACAGTAATCGACAATATAAAACATTTGATTTTCAAAGCCGGTGATTTCTTCATGTAAAAGAAGCTCCTGATGGGCATCCGAAAAAAGCTGGCTGGTTTTATGGGCAATTAGCTTGTCTCTCAAGTCATATTTGTCTTTGAAATACAGATAAAATGTGCCTTTTGCAAGACCGGCCTGACAGACAATGTCTGATATGGTCGTTTTCGCAAATCCTTTTTTTGTAAAAAGATCAAAGGATGTCTGGAGCAAAGCATTTTTTTTCTGTTTTTTATTTGCATCAATTTTTCCCATATGGATTCTCCTTCGTACCGTGTTGGTTTTCTGTTCTTATTATCCTTTTTTCTCAAAAAAAAGTCAATAAAGAAGGATAAAGAAAAAATGACCAAAATTCATTTTGTATCACCTGCAAATTTGGGCAATTTCAGTATTGACCATTGGTCATTTTTTGAGTATGATATAGAAAGCTAAAACAGACAGGGGATGATAAGTGTGATTCGTACAGGGAAATGGATTGCCAAACACCGGATTCTGATATTAATCATAGGATTTCTGTTATTGATTCCATCGGTGATTGGAACAGTCCGGACGAGAGTAAATTATGATTTGTTAAGCTATCTTCCTAATACACTGGAGACGGTGAAGGGGCAGGATATTCTGGTAGATGAATATGGCATGGGTGGATTTTCCATGGTTGTCACAGAAGGGATGGAGCTTAAGGATGTTGCCAGATTAAAAGAGAAATTAAAACAGATTCCGCATGTAAAGGATGTTCTCTGGTATGATGATGCGGCCGATATCTCGATGCCCGTGGATATGCTGCCGAAAGATTTAAAGGAAGGCTTCTTTTCCGGAGACGCTACGATGATGATTGCTCTTTTTGACGACACGACATCTTCGGATGCGTCTATGGACGCCATCAGTGAGATGCGGAAGGTCGTAGGAAAACAGTGCTTTTTAAGCGGTATGACCGGAGTTGTCACGGACATTAAAAATGTCTCTCTGGAAGAACTTCCGGTTTATGTGGTGATTGCTGCGGTATTATCTTTCCTGATTTTGGAGCTGGCAACGACTTCTTTTCTGGTGCCGGTGTTTTTTCTTATCAGTATCGGTGTTTCCATACTGTATAATCTGGGAAGCAATTTTTTCCTTGGCGAGATTTCCTATATTACCAAGGCGCTGACGGCGGTGCTGCAGTTGGCGGTGACCATTGATTATTCGATTTTCCTTCTGAATAGTTTCGAGGAGAATCGGAAGCATTTTCCAAATGATGATATTACGGCCATGGGCTATGCCATCGCAGCCACTTTCCGTTCCATTGTCGGAAGCTCCGTGACTACCGTAGCCGGATTTATGGCCCTTTGTTTTATGACCTTTGCCCTTGGAAAGGATTTGGGAATCGTCATGGCAAAAGGTGTCATTGTAGGAGTAATTTGTTGTGTGACCCTGCTTCCGTCTATGATTTTAGTGTTTGATAAAGCAATTCAAAAAACATCACACCGGCCGCTCATCAAAACGCTGGAAAGACCGTCCGCCTTTATCATAAAGCATTATAAGATATGCATGGTTCTCTTTTTACTGTTGCTGTTCCCGGCAATCTACGGGAATAATCATACCAGCATATATTATGATATTGCGCAGTCTTTGCCGGACACTCTTCCATCCAATGTGGCCAATGCCAAACTGGAGGATAATTTCCATATGAGTACGATTCATATGGTATTAATGGATAAAAATATACCGGATAAATCAAAACGGAGGATGATGGAAGACATTGAAAAAACCGATGGTGTGAAATGGACCATTGGAATGAGTTCTATGATTGGTCCGGCGGTACCGGATTCCATGATACCGGAGAAACTTTCTTCCATGCTTCGGAGTGAAAATAAAGAACTGGAATTTATCTGCTCGGAATATGGTGCGGCGACTGATGAGGTCAACCGCCAGATTGCATCCATTGACAAAATTGTAAAAAAATATGATAAGACGGCGATGGTCATTGGAGAAGCACCGCTGATGAAAGACCTTCAGGATGTGACCGATGTAGATTTGCGAAATGTCAATATTATTTCGATTGCGGCCATTTTTCTGATTATCGCACTGGTATTTAAGTCCATTTCCCTGCCGGTAATTTTGGTGGCGGTTATCGAGTTTGCCATTGCGGTAAATATGTCAGTGGCTTATTATCAGGGAACGAGCCTGCCGTTTGTGGCAAGTATTGTTATTGGTACGATTCAGCTCGGTGCAACTGTGGATTATGCGATTTTAATGACCAGCCGTTATCAGCAGGAGAGAAAATCCGGGAAAAACAAAAAAGAAGCAGTCGCCATTGCGCACCGGATGAGTATGCTTTCTATTATAACCAGCGGATTAAGCTTTTTTGCCGCAACCTTCGGTGTAGCATTATATTCGAAGGTCGATATGATTGGCGCAATCTGTACCCTGCTGGCTCGCGGTTCTGTGATCAGTATGATTGTAGTGCTTCTTGTTCTTCCTGCTATGTTCCTGATATTTGACGGGGTAATTTGCAGGACAACGATGGGATTTTCAAAGAAACATACAGGAAATATGAAGGAGGTATTATCATGAAAAAGGGAATAAATGTCCTGGGGAAAGGATCGGCAATGATAATGACGGCAGCTCTGGTGCTGTCTCAGACCATGCCGGTCAATGTGCTGGCGAAGGATAAAGTTTCAAAGGAAGAAACCGTGTATGTCAATGCGGGGGCAAACGGAGATGTGGAAAAGGTTACAGTCAGTGCCCGTCTGAAAAATCAGGGGGATACCGACGTGATCGAAGATTATACCAATCTGAAAAATATCCAAAATGTAAAGGGGGATGAGACCTTTACTCAGTCGTCAGATGGTTCTTTAACATGGACCAGTGAAGGTGAGGACATTTTTTATCAGGGTGAAACAGATGAAAGCCTTCCTGTCGATGTGAAGGTCAGCTATTATCTGGATGGGAAAAAAATGTCCCCGGAAGAGATGGCAGGAAAAAGCGGAGATGTGAAGATTCGATTTGACTATACAAATCACAGTCGGGAAAAAGTAAAAGTGGACGGAAAAGAAATTGAAGTAACGACACCATTTACCATGATTACTGCCATGATTCTGCCGTCTGATGTGTTCTCTGAAGTGGAAGTGAAAAACGGTCGTGTCGTTTCGGATGGAGATAAAAACATAGCGGTTGGTATGGCAATGCCAGGCCTTAGAGACAGTCTGAAGCTGGAAACCGTAGACGAGCTTAATGATATCGATATCCCGGAATATGTGGAAGTGACAGCTCATGCGGAAAAATTCGAGCTGGCTCTCACGGCTACCGCTGCAATGACGGGCAATCTCGATGAAGCAAAACTGGATAAGATTGATTCCCTCGATGATTTGAAAGAAGACATTGAGGATTTGACGGATGCCTCCGAGCAGCTTGTGGAAGGAACCGGAGAGCTGGCAGAAGGCATGGACAGTATGCAGTCTTCACTGAAAACCTACACAGATGGGGTTGACAGTGCAAATCAGGGAGCAAAGGAGCTTGCCAAAGGACTGAAAACCTTAAATGCCAATAAAAAGGATTTAAAAAAGGGAACCGATTCTCTCACTTCCGGTCTGAAAGAACTGAAAACCGGAACGAAGAATCTGAAAGCCGGAATTAATAAGTATACCAAAGGGGCGTCCACTCTTGATGAGGGCATCGGTGCGGCAGCACAGGGTGCGGCTTCTTTACAAACCGGTGCCCAGGTACTGTCCCAGAGTCTGACACAGTATACTGCCGGTGTGAAAAAACTGCAGCAGGGAATCAGTCAGATGAGTGAAAACCTTTCCGGCAGTGCGGAAGCGATTGGAAAAGCTTCTGCCGCAGCGGAAGGTCTGGCTGCCAATGCCAAAAAGCTGGAAGGAGAAGTCAGTAAGTTAAATGGAGAGATAGAAAAGCTTTCTTCCCTTTCGAACAGCCTTGCTTCCTATCAGAGTCAGGTGGAAAGCTGGATAAGCGGAGTTGCCGGTGCGGCAGATGGTATTAATTCCAAAGCGGAAGAGCAGGCCGATGCTCAGGCAACCGAAAAAGCCAGGGCAGCCGCGAAGCAGGCTGTTTCGGATGCCGTAAGCGGAATGGAACTTCCGGAAGAAGATAAAAATACGATTATAAACAGTGTCAGTGATATTACTGTCAGTGGAATCGATATTGAGGCAGATGGAGAAGTAAAAAGTGCCCTTAAGAATTTCCCAACCTTTGATATGCCGCAGATAAGTATGGACGTGGATGGCATTTCCTCTCTGCTGACAGAGATGGAGCAGCAGTCAAAAGCTCTTTCCGGTTTGTCCGGTATTTCGTCTATGACCGGTGGGGTACAGGAGCTTAAGGACGGTGCCGATAATCTTGCCGCCAATAATAAAGCACTGCTTGCCGGAATGAAAGAATTAAAAACCGGAATTGACACCCTTTCTGGTGCCATGACAAAACTGGAAAAAGGTGCTTCTGAACTCACCGGCAATAATAAAGACCTGACGGATGGTGCCGGAAGCCTGGATACCGGAGCCGGAAAGCTTTATACGGGCAGTAAAAAGCTGGATGCCGGTGTGAAAAAGGCCAATGAAGCCATCGCACTTCTTACAAAGGGTTCCGTGAATCTTTCTCTGGGTACTGATAAGCTGGCGGATGCCGGCACACAGGTAAACAGCGGCGCCGATAAACTGGCGCAGGGAGCTTCAGAACTGGATGATGGCATGAATGAATTTGATGAAGAAGGCATCAGCCAGATTGCCGATTTAGCCGGGGATGATGTGGAAAATGTAGTAAATCATCTGAAGGCTGTGAAAAAAGCAGACCAGAATTATCAGACCTTTGGCGGAATCAAAGAAGGAGAAAAGGGCTCTGTAAAATTTTTAATTGAGACAGCTCCGATTGAAACGGAAGACGAATAATATCTTATAAAAAAGTCCTCTTTTCAGACAGTGGAATTTCCTAAGTT
>JALEIY010000112.1 GCA_022769785.1 Eubacterium sp. | reverse complement strand
GCGGTTATGATTACCATACCGGAGCCATGGGAAAACAACGAAAGCATGAGTCGGGAAAAGAGAGACTTTTATCAGTATTATGCAACCATGATGGAGCCGTGGGACGGCCCGGCATCCATTCTTTTTACAGACGGAGACATTATGGGAGCGGTTCTTGACCGAAACGGCCTTCGTCCTTCCCGATATTATATTACCGATGATGACCAGCTGATTCTTTCTTCGGAAGTTGGAGTTATGGAATTTGACCCGACACACATCGTGAAAAAAGAGAGACTGCATCCGGGAAAAATGCTTCTGGTAGATACCGTGAAAGGCGAGCTTATTGATGATGAGGTTCTGAAAGATTCTTATGTAAAGAAGCAGCCTTACGGGGAATGGCTCTCCAACAATCTGGTACATTTAAAAGACTTAAAGATTCCGAATGTTGCTGTGGAAGAGTACGAGTACGAAGAAAATAATCGCCTGATGAAGGCCTTTGGATATACCTATGAAGATGTAAAAACAGCGATTCTTCCGATGGCATTAAATGGTGGGGAAGCGATTGCAGCCATGGGTGTTGACAGCCCGCTTGCCGTACTTTCCAAAAGACACCAGCCGTTATTCAATTATTTTAAACAGCTTTTTGCACAGGTTACCAATCCTCCGATTGACGCAATCCGTGAGGAAATCGTCACATCAACCTCTATCTACATTGGAGATGAGGGAAATGTGCTGGAAGAAAAATCAGAAAACTGTCGGGTATTAAAGGTAAACAATCCAATTCTGACCAACACGGATTTATTAAAAATCCGTCATTCCAAGATTCGCAATATTGAAACAAAAGATGTTCCGATTGTTTATTATAAAGGAACAAAGCTGGAAAAAGCCATTCAGCGTCTTTGCATCGCAGTAGACCAGGCACATAAAAACGGTGCAAACGTAGTGATTCTTACGGATAGGGGTGTGGATGAAAACCATGTGGCAATTCCGTCATTATTAGCGGTATCCGCAGTTCATCAGCATCTGATTCAGACAAAGAAGAGTACCACTGTAAAAATAATCTTAGAGAGCGGCGAGCCGAGAGATGTTCATCATTTTGCCACATTACTGGGCTATGGTGCCTGCGCCATCAACCCGTATATGGCATTAAGCGCTATCAAAAAGCTTATCCATGACGGCCTGCTGAAAAAAGATTATTATGCGGCAGTCAATGATTATACTAATGCCATCTTACATGGTATCGTAAAAATCGCCTCCAAAATGGGTATTTCCACCCTGCAGTCCTATCAGGGCTCTCAGATTTTTGAGGCCATCGGTATCAGCAAAGATGTAATTGACCGTTATTTCACCAATACCGTAAGCCGGGTAGAGGGAATCACTCTGGAAGATATTGAAGAAGATGTTGATGTCCGTCATTCCAAAGCCTTTGATATCCTGGGACTGACCAATGATTTGACTCTGGACAGTGAGGGAAGTCATAAGTACAGAAGCGGCAAAGAAGAGCATCTTTACAATCCGCTGACGATTCATACACTGCAGACAGCCACATGGACCGGCAATTATGAGCTGTTTAAAGAATATACCGCCATGGTAAATAAAGAGACGGCTCCGGTCAGCCTCCGTGGACTGATGGATTTCAAATATCCGAAGACCGGGGTGCCGATTGAAGAGGTGGAACCGGTAGATTCCATCGTGAAACGATTCAAAACCGGTGCCATGAGCTACGGCTCCATTTCAAAAGAAGCCCACGAGACACTGGCGATTGCCATGAATATTCTTCATGGTAAATCCAATTCCGGTGAGGGTGGCGAAGACCTGGAACGATTAAGCATCGGTCCGGATGGTTTAAATAAATGCTCTGCCATCAAACAGGTAGCTTCCGGCCGTTTCGGTGTAACCAGCCGATATCTGGTCAGCGCCAAAGAAATTCAGATTAAGATGGCACAGGGCGCAAAGCCGGGAGAAGGCGGACACCTTCCGGGAGGAAAGGTTTATCCATGGATTGCAAAAACCAGACATTCGACACCGGGTGTTGGATTAATTTCCCCGCCACCGCATCACGATATTTACAGTATCGAGGATTTGGCACAGTTAATTTATGACTTAAAAAATGCAAATAAAGACGCGCGTATTTCCGTAAAACTGGTTTCAGAAGCCGGCGTGGGAACGGTAGCAGCCGGTGTGGCAAAAGCCGGTGCCCAGGTAATTCTGATTTCCGGTCATGAAGGCGGAACCGGAGCAGCTCCGAGAAACTCCATTTATAATGCGGGACTTCCGTGGGAGCTTGGACTGGCAGAAACTCATCAGACTCTGATTCGAAATGACCTTCGTAACAAGGTTATCATTGAGACCGACGGAAAACTCATGAGCGGCCGTGACGTTGCCATAGCGGCAGCACTCGGTGCCGAAGAATTCGGATTCGCCACCGGACCGTTAATCACCATGGGCTGTGTCATGATGAGAGTATGTAATCTGGATACCTGTCCGGTCGGCGTGGCAACCCAGAATCCGGAGCTTAGAAAACGGTTCAAGGGTAAACCGGAGTACGTAATTAACTATATGCGTTTTATCGCCCAGGAGCTTCGGGAATACATGGCAAAACTCGGTGTCCGTACCGTAGATGAGCTGGTGGGACGTACCGATTTGTTAAAGGAAAGACCGGAAGCAAAAGAGAAATATCATCTGGATTTATCCGGAATCCTCAATAACCCGTTTGCAGACAAAAAGCATCCAATCTGCTATGACAAGAAAAATGTATACAATTTTGAACTGGAAAAGACACTGGATGAAAAAGTTCTGATGACGAAGCTCAAAACGGCTCTGGACAAAAAGCAAAAGAGAAGCATTTCCATCGATGTGGGAAATACGGACCGGGCCTTCGGAACGATTTTCGGTTCAGAAATTACCAAACGTTATTACAATACGCTGGAAGATGATACCTTTACCATCCAGTGTACGGGAGCCGGCGGACAGAGCTTTGGCGCATTTATTCCAAACGGTCTGACTCTGGAGCTGATTGGTGACAGCAATGACTACTTTGGTAAAGGTCTTTCCGGCGGTAAGCTGATTGTATATCCTCCAAAGGGCATACGATTCAAAGAGGATGAAAATATCATTGTAGGTAATGTTGCTTTGTATGGTGCCACAAGCGGTCAGGCATACATTAACGGTGTGGCCGGAGAACGGTTCTGTGTTCGTAATTCCGGTGCGACAGCCGTTGTAGAGGGTGTCGGAGACCATGGCTGTGAATACATGACCGGAGGAAAGGTTCTCATCATCGGTAAAACCGGAAAGAACTTTGCAGCCGGTATGAGCGGCGGCGTTGCTTATGTACTGGATGAAGACAGCGACCTGTATCTGAGCCTGAACAAAGAAATGGTATCTTCGGAACCGGTTGTTTCCAAATACGATGTTATGGAGATTAAAGATATGATTACCGCCCATGTGGCCTACACCAATTCAGCCAAGGGTAAGGAAATTCTTCATAATTTCAGTGAATACCTGCCAAAATTCAAAAAGATTATTCCTCACGATTATAAAGAGGTTCTTCAGAAGATTTCCGAACTGGAAGGCAAGGGACTCAGCAACGAGCAGGCTCAGATTGAAGCATTTTATCAGATTAAACGAGGATAGGAGGGGAGCGCTATGGGAAAACCAACTGGATTTTTAGAATATGACCGAAAAGAGGCGGTGGGTGAAACACCATTGGAGCGTATCAAACATTTTAATGAGTTCCATACCCCTCTGTCAAAGAAAGAACAGGAGCTTCAGGGAGCCAGATGT
This sequence comes from Eubacterium sp., assembly GCA_022769785.1. Lineage (GTDB taxonomy): Bacteria > Bacillota > Clostridia > Lachnospirales > Lachnospiraceae > Anaerobutyricum. The sequence continues at coordinate 10,328 of JALEIY010000112.1, read as the reverse complement.
ATGAACTGCGGAGTACCGTTTTGTCAGTCCGGCATCCTGATTAAAGGGATGATGACAGGCTGTCCGCTGAATAATCTGATTCCGGAATGGAACGATGCAGCTTGTCTTGGAAACTGGGATGAAGCCTACTTCCGCCTGCGGAAAACCAACCCGTTTCCGGAATTTACAGGTCGTGTCTGTCCGCATCCTTGTGAAGTGGGATGTACCTGTAATTTGAACGGGGAACCGATTAACATTAAAGAAAAAGAGCTGAGTATCATAGAAACCGCTTTTGCCAAAGGTCTGGCGAAGGCCAATCCTCCGGCAGTACGTACCGGGAAAAAGGTGGCAGTCGTAGGCTCCGGTCCGTCCGGCCTGTGTGTGGCATATTATCTGAACAAACGTGGTCATTCCGTAACGGTTTACGAACGGTCCGACCGCCCGGGCGGCCTGCTCATGTACGGTATTCCAAACATGAAGCTGGAAAAAATCTATATTGACCGCCGGGTGAAGCTGATGGAAGCAGAAGGCGTTGAATTTAAGACCGGCATCAATGTGGGAATTGACATCAAAGCCGCACAGCTTACGAAAGAATACGATGCCGTCATCCTGTGCTGCGGTGCTTCCAATCCAAGAGATTTAAAGGTACCGGGCAGAAAGAGCAAAGGGATTTATTTCGCGGTAGATTTCCTTACCGCTACCACAAAAAGTCTGCTGGATTCCGGTCTGAGCGACGGAAAATATATCAGTGCAAAAGATAAAAATGTTATGGTCATTGGTGGCGGTGACACCGGAAACGACTGTGTGGGAACCTCCATCCGACACGGCTGCAAGAGCATCCTTCAGCTTGAAATGATGCCGAAGCTTCCGGACGAGCGGACACCGGATAACCCATGGCCGGAGTGGCCGAAAGTCTGCAAGACCGATTACGGTCAGGAAGAAGCCATTGCCGTATTTGGCAAAGACCCGAGAGAATATCAGACTACCGTGAAAGAATTTATCGCCGACGAAAAAGGAAATGTCTGCAAAGCGAAGCTGGTGAAGCTCGAGAGCAAATTTGACAAAAAGGCCGGCAGAAATATCATGGCTGAAGTGGAAGGTACCGAATATGAGGTACCGGTAGACCTGGTTCTCATCGCTGCGGGCTTTCTGGGCAGCCAGTCCTACGTGACCAAAGCCTTCGGTGTGGAAACCAACCCGAGAACTAACGTAAAAACCGCAGAGGGCAGCTTCCGAACCAATAAAGAAAAAGTTTTTGTGGCCGGAGATATGCACAGCGGTCAGTCCCTTGTGGTCCGTGCCATCCGTGAAGGGCAGGACTGTGCACGGGAAGTAGATGAGTATCTGATGGGATACACCAACCTGTAACTTTTGAACATACTGATTAATAAGACCTCCAAATATATAAATACCAAAGAGCCGCCAAATAGCGGCTCTTTTTTTCTTCCAAATCAACGCTTGCGAAAAAAGACTGAATTTATTATCATATAAGAAGCATATGATATGAGGTTGAATTATATGATTGATAATTTTCAAAGAGAAATCGATTATTTTCGTATTTCCGTGACAGACCGCTGCAATTTACGGTGCAGCTATTGTATGCCGGAGAAAGGAGTCCGGTGGCTGCCGGCCTCTGAGATTTTGACCTTTGAGGAGATTTGGCAGGTTTGCAGGGAGGCGGCTGCCCTTGGTATGAAAAAAATCAAGCTGACCGGCGGGGAGCCTCTGGTGAGAAAGGATATTCCGAAGCTGATTGCCATGCTGCGGGAGATTCCGGGCATCACCTCGGTGACGATGACGACCAATGGTGTTTTGCTTGCCGAATATATGGATGCGCTTGTAAAAAGTGGCCTGTCTGCGGTTAATATCAGCCTGGATACCATGGATGCGGCGAAATACGCACAGATTACAGGAAGGGATGCATTTTCACAGGTGATGGAAGGGCTGGAGGCATCAGTGGAGGCCGGAATGACTACCCGGGTCAACACAGTGCTGACCGGAGAAGATGTGGAAGAGGACTGGAGAAAACTCCTTTCTCTGGCGGAAAAATGGCCGGTGGATGTGCGGTTTATCGAGCTTATGCCCATCGGGATGGGGAAAAAGCAGAAAGGATATTCCGGTGAGTGGCTTTTGCAGCGGATAAAAGATGAATACCCGGATATTAGGGGGGAGGCTCTCCGCCATGGAAACGGTCCGGCAGTTTATTACCATATTCCCGGATTCGCTGGAAGTATCGGCTTTATCAACGCAATTCATGGAAAATTTTGCAGCTCCTGTAACCGGATTCGGATGAGTGCTGACGGACAGATTAAACCATGTCTTTGCTATGGAGATACCCTTGATATGAAGCGTGTTGTACGAAACGGAACCGGAGAAAATATTCGCAGCCTTTTAAAAAAAGCCGTGGAAGCCAAGCCGCAGGGGCATTGCTTTCATCAGAAAGAAAAAATCTCAGAAACAAAAGAAATGGTTTCCATAGGAGGATAGAAATGGGTCGGCTAAGAGCAATTTGTATCAGTGAAAAAAGAGGAACACGGAAGACGGAGAGAGAGAAGGCCGTGTTAAAAAAGGACTGGGGAATCCAGGGAGATGCCCATGCCGGCAAATGGCACCGACTGGTGAGTCTGTTATCCCTGGAAAAAATTGAGGCTTTTCGGGAAAAAGGAGCTGAAGTGTCTTATGGAGATTTCGGAGAGAATCTGGTTATTGAAGGCATTAATCTGAGCAGTCTGCCGGTGGGAACAAAGCTGCAGGTTGGTTCCGTCTGTCTGGAGATTTCACAGATTGGGAAAGAATGCCACAGCCACTGTGAGATTTTTAAGAAAATGGGAGACTGCATTATGCCAAGAGAAGGAGTTTTTGCAGTGGTCCTCTGCTCCGGAGAGATTGCCGTGGGAGATGAAGCGCATATCCTTGGGTCTGGAGAGGATGTCGTGGGAGACGAAGCGCAAATTCTTGGTTCCGGGGATGAATAATTGTATCAGAAGCTGCGAAAAGCAAGGAGAGTATTTATAATGAAGAAAAAAATAACAGCACTTTTTTTAGCAGGAATGCTTATGCTGAATCTGGCAGCCTGTGGAGGCTCCGGACAGAAAGAAAACAGCACGGAAAAGAATGCGGATACTACGGAGATTCAGGTATTTATTGCAGCCAGTCTCAATACGGTTATGACAGAGCTGGCAGAGATTTATAAAGAAACTCATCCGGATGTGACCATTACCTATAATGCAGACAGCTCCGGAAAACTCCTCACACAGATTGAAGAAGGCTATGAGTGTGATGTGTTCTTTTCCGCAGCCCAGAAGCAGATGGATGAGCTGGAAGCAGATGGACTGGTGGAAGAAGGAACCCGGGCGAATGTTGTCAATAATCAGGTGACCGTTGTTTCAAGAAAAGACAGCGGTACCCAGGTGACCGGACTGGCAGATTTGAATAAGGCATCCAGCATCGCTCTTGCAGGCGGAAGTGTGCCGGTAGGAAAATACACAAGACAGGCTCTTGTCAATCTGGGCGTATTAAAGGAAACAGAGGACGTTTCCCTGATTCCGACTCAGGATGTTTCTGATGCCCTTGGCGGTGTGGAAATCAGCGAGCAGGAAAATGTCAGCAAGGTACTTACGGCAGTGGTGGAAGGCTCCTGTGAAGTCGGCACCACCTATTATTCCGACACATACGGTTATGAGGATGAAATAGATATCCTGGAAACGGTCAGCTATGACCTGACAGGAAATGTCATTTATCCGATTGCTCAGGTGAAAAATCAGGAAGCAGATGATGCACAAAAGGCTGCGGCAAAAGAATTTATTGATTTTATTACATCGGATGAAGCGAAGCCGGTATTTGAAAAATACTATTTTGACACAAATGTAAATTAATAAATACATAATCTGTAAAACAGAAAATTTCTGTACGGAGATTACGACATGAATGAAATATTTGGGATTTTAAAGGAACTGGACTGGAGTCCCCTGCTCATTTCACTGAAAACCGGAGTGGCTGCCACAGTATTTTCTTTTTTTCTGGGACTGTTTGCGGCGGCAAAAGCAATGAAGGCCACATCCTGGAAAAAAGCAGTGCTTGACGGCATTTTAACCCTTCCGATGGTACTGCCGCCGACAGCAGCCGGATTTTTCCTTCTGCTGCTGTTCAGTCTGCGGCGCCCGTTTGGCAGCATGCTTTACGGACAGTTTGGAATTAAGGTGGTACAGACATGGCTTGGCTGCGTCATTGCGGCCACAGTCATTGCCTTTCCCCTGATGTACCGTAATGCCAGAGCGGCCTTTGAGCAGGTGGACCCAAATCTGATTTATGCCGGAAGAACTCTTGGAATGTCAGATTTAAAAATATTCTGGACGGTGGTGGTTCCGACTGCCGGACCGGGAATCGCATCGGGAACCATTCTGACCTTTGCGAGAGCCTTGGGAGAGTACGGTGCCACATCCATGCTGGCAGGAAATATCGCAGGGAAGACCGGGACAATCTCACAGAAAATCGCCATGGTAATTCAAGACGGAGATTTTCTGACAGCAGGAGTGTGGGTGCTTATCGTTATGATAATCGCCTTTGCCATTGTGGTGGGAATGAATCTCATTTCCTCTGCAAAGATGAAAAATGTGAAACGCTGGTAAGGAAGCGTCGGAGAATAAATGATAGAAGTCGAAATTACGAAAACACTGGGAGACTTTCGTCTGGATGTCTCATTTCAGAGTGAGAAAAAAAGAATAGGGATTCTCGGGGCTTCCGGTTGTGGAAAAAGCATGACCTTAAAGTCCATTGCCGGAATTGAAACACCGGATAAAGGAAGGATTCGGCTGGAAGAACGGGTGCTTTACGATTCCTCTGCAAAGAAAAATGTGAAAACACAGCAAAGAAAAGTGGGCTATCTGTTCCAGAATTATGCCCTGTTCCCGACAATGACTGTGGAAAAAAATATCGGAGCCGGGCTTCGGGGCTCCCGGCAGGAGAAACAAAAGCGCATTGATGAGATGACGAAGAAGTTCGGGCTTACAGGACTAACCAAAAGGCTGCCGGGGGAGCTTTCCGGCGGCCAGCAGCAGAGAGTGGCGCTGGCAAGAATCATGGCCTGTGAGCCGGAAGTCCTCCTGCTGGACGAGCCATTTTCTGCCATGGATGTGTTTTTAAAAGACCGTCTGCAGCAGGAGCTTTTAAAAATGCTTGCCGATTATCCGGGAACCGTCATCATGGTTTCTCACAGCAGGGATGAAATCTACCGTTTCAGTGAAGATTTGCTCATCATGCATGAGGGAAGGATTCTGACTGCCGGGCCGACGAAGCAAATCTTCGCCTGTCCCGAATATATGGAGGCCGCCCGACTGACCGGCTGTAAAAATTTCTCTCCGGTCAAAGTGCGGGATGCCCATCATTTATGGGTGACGGATTGGGGACTGGAACTTCGGGTAAAAGAAAACCTGCCGGAAAATATCCGTTATATCGGTTACCGGGCTCATGATTTTGAACCGGTCTGGAAAAAGGACGGAGAACTGCCGGGAGAAAACTGTATCCAGTTTATTCCTGAGAGCGAGGCCCTTCTTCCTTTTGAGAAAAATTATTATTTAAAGCCGGAAGGCAATGAAAAGGCAGAAAATATTTGCTGGTTTGTACAAAGAGAAAAGCTGGGAGAAATCGAAGAAAAAGGGCTTCCGGATTACCTGCGGCTGCGGGAAGAAAAAATCATGTTTTTAAAATAAAGAAAAGTATGGCAGTTGACTCTCCCTTTTTCTTGATATATTATGAGTAAGATAAAAAACGACAAAAAGAAAAGGAGCAGCGAATGAAGATTATTCTGGCATCCGGTTCTCCCAGAAGAAAAGAGCTTCTGGCCCAGGCCGGGTATGAATTTGAAATAGAAGTCAGTGATGCGGACGAAAATATTAAAGAGACCGCTCCTGCAAAGCTGGTGTGTGAGCTGGCATCCCGGAAAGGGGAAGCGGTTGCAGGGCTTCACGAAAAGGATTCCTGCATCGTGGTGGCGGCAGATACTGTGGTATCTCTGGATGGAAACATTCTCGGAAAACCGGAGAATGAGGAAGATGCAGAGAACATGCTGGCTTCCTTATCAGGAAGGATACATCAGGTTTACACGGGCGAGGCTCTTTTTTTGGTGCAAAATGGTCAGATTACAGAGCGTCAGGTGTTTTATGAGTGTACCGATGTGAAATTTTGCCCTTTAAATAAGGAAGAGATTTCCCGCTATATTGCTACGGGAGAACCGATGGATAAGGCCGGCGCTTACGGAATTCAGGGAAAAGCCGCCGTGTTTATTTCCGGAATCCGTGGGGATTATTATAATGTAGTAGGTCTGCCGGTCTGCCGGACGGCCTGCGAGCTGGAAAAAATGATTGCCAAAGCGCAGGAGGACAGATAATAAAATGAAAATAAATTCCAGAAAGCTTCAGAAGACGGCAGGGATTTTGATGGTTCTGAGCATTTTTTCCGCTCTGTTCTGCGGCTGCAGCCGGGGAAGCGGAGTTGGAGAAGAAGAGCAAAACACTTTTCGGATTGTCACCTCCTTTTATCCTATGTATACCATGGTGAGCGGCATTACGGAGGGTGTTTCCGGTGTGGAGGTGGTCAATATGGCTTCACCGCAGACCGGATGTCTCCACGATTATCAGCTTCGGCCAAAGGATTTGGTCTGCCTGGAGGATGCGGATTTGTTTGTGATTAACGGCGGGGGAATGGAAGAATTTTTGTCTGACGTTTTTGAGAGCAGAGAAGACCTGAAGGTGGTCAGCGCCATGGATGCTCTGGAAGAAGCGGAGCTTTTGCCGGGCGGAGAAGAAGACGAGGGCGGTAATCCGCATACCTGGATGAACCCCGCCTTATATCAGAAGGAAGTGGAGTATCTTACGGATATACTGGCAAAAGAAGACCCGGACCATGCCGGAGCCTATGAAGCAAACGCACAGGACAGTATCAATAAAATTCAGACGCTCAGCAAAGAAATTGACCGATTAAGGACGTGTGATTCCGGAAAAGAGAAAACCGGATGTATTTTGCTCCACGAAAGCTTTGCCTATCTGATGGATGCCATGGATATTCCGGTGGTAAAAGTAATGGATGTGGAAAAGGACAGCGGATTTTCCGCCGGAGAATTAAAAGAGCTGGTGGATGAGACGAAGGAGATTTCCAGAGGAATTATTGTCTCAGACAAACAGTATTCCGGAAAGATTGCAGAACTTCTGGCAGAGGAAACCGGATTTGAAGTGGTTCATCTGGATGCCTGTGTCAGCGGAGAGTTAAAAAAAGATGCCTATATTGACAGTATGGAATATAATCTGGAGGAATGGAAAAAATGCAGCGGGGAACAGTAAAGCGATGCGGCAATCACTGCACCAGAGTGGAAAATGTCAGTGTAACGCTGGATCAGAACAATATTCTTAATAATGTAAGCTTCGAGCTGTACTGTGGAGAACTGCTTACGATAATCGGAAAAAACGGAGCAGGAAAATCAACACTGATGAAAGCACTTCTGGGAGAGATTCCATACAGCGGCTCCATTAATTTTCAGGATATGCGGGATGGCAAAAAAAGAAATCTCAAGATTGGTTATGTACCGCAGCAGTTAATTTTTGATAAAAACAGCCCGACAACGGTGTATGATTTTTTTGCTTCCTGTATCAGCAAAAAGCCGGTCTGGTTGTTGAAGGATAAAAAGGTATACCGGAAGATACAGGAGGAACTGGCCCGTTTTCAGGCGGATACGCTCATTGACCAGAGACTGGGGGATTTGTCCGGCGGAGAGCTGCAAAGAGTGCTTCTGTCCGTGGCAACCTGTCCGATGCCGAATCTTCTGCTGCTGGATGAGCCCATATCCGGCATGGACAGAAACGGTACGACACATTTTTACCGTCTTCTGGACGAATTAAAGCAGAGCCACGATTTGTCTATTTTAATGATTAGTCATGACCTTGATTTTATCTATGAATATTCCGACCGTGTCATTCTAATGAATAAAACGGTGGAGGAAGAAGGAACACCGGAGGAAGTATATGCGACCAAAGCCTTTAAGGAGACCTTTGGTTATACCGCCCAGCACCGGATTTCCATGCCGGATCACCGGATTCAGACCGGGCGCTGGACAACCGTCCGGGGCAACCATGAACCGCATCCGGGCAAAAAGAAGGAGGACGGAAATGTTTGAATATGAATTTATGCGGCACGCCTTTCTGGCGGTCATTCTCATCACCCCGCTTTTTGGTCTGCTCGGTACAATGATTGTCAATAACCGGATGGCCTTCTTTTCCGATGCTCTCGGACATTCGGCAATCACGGGAATTGCCATAGGCGTCGTTCTCGGCTTTATGGACACCACAATCTCCATGATTGTATTTGGCATCCTCTTTGCCCTCTTTTTAAACTGGATAAAATACCGGGGCAAAGCCGGAGCAGAAACCATTATCAGTGTGTTCGCCTCCTGTGGTCTGGCCCTCGGTCTGGCAGTCTTGTCTGTAGGCGGCAATTTCTCCAAATACAACGCACTGCTTATCGGAGATATCTTAAGCATCAGCCATAAAGAACTTGTCGGCCTGGCAGTGGCTTTCGTTATTGCAGTGCTTTTTTGGGGGCTGTGTTTTAACCGCTTTTTGTTTGTAAGCATCAACAGCTCTCTGGCAGCCAGCAAGGGCATCCCGGTGAGAATCTACGATAATCTCTTCGTGGTACTTCTGGCGGTCATCGTCATGCTCTCCATCAAGTGGGTAGGACTTCTCATCATCAATGCCCTCCTCATTTTACCGGCAGCGGCAGCAAGAAACCTGGCGGGAAATATGCGAACCTACCATCTCCTGTCCGTGTTGATTGCCGTATTTTGCGGCGTGGCCGGATTACTTCTTTCTTATTATACAGATATCGCCACAGGGCCGATGATTGTTCTGCTGGCATCCGGAGTATTTTTCCTTACTTTTTTAAAGAGGAGGTAAGGATAAAAGCGGTATTATTTGTGCCGGATTATAATATATCTTATAAAGTAAGGGACTTTTCCGATATTATCAAAGATTTTGTCAGAAAAGTCCCTTGTGTTTTAATATAAAAGGTTTAATTCGAGGTTCGTACTTCTATCCCTACTCAATACCGGTTACCGTATATTCTTCCTCTTCCACGGTTTTTTTCAAGAGCTCGTCTGCCACATCTTTAGTCAGGTTCACAACGGCGGTGCCGGATACATGGCTGACAACAGCGCTTTCTACGCCGTCAAGAGCCTCGAGGGCTTTTCTTACGTGTTTTTCGCACATTGGACAGGACATACCTTCTACTTTTAATGTTTTAATCATTTTCGTATCCTCCTTTAAAATAGAATCATTTTTATTATCAATGGAAGAAACAGGAGATTCCCCGTTTCCCACTGCAGACATAACAGATGGACGCTTTTTGTCTTTAGCAGCATCGTAGAGCCGGAAAAGATTCAGGCGCAGGGCATTGGTGACAACGCAGAAGCTCGAAAGGCTCATGGCGGCAGCGCCGAACATCGGATTCAGCTTCCAGCCAAGGAATGAGATAAATACTCCGGCGGCCAGCGGAATGCCAATCACATTATAAATAAATGCCCAGAACAGATTTTCATGGATGTTTTTCAAAGTGGCGCGGCTAAGGCGGATGGCAGCAGGGACATCACGGAGACGACTTTTCATAAGAACAATGTCGGCTGCATCGATGGCTACATCGGTTCCTGCGCCGATGGCGACGCCGATATCAGCTCTTGTAAGAGCCGGTGCGTCATTAATGCCGTCGCCGACCATGGCTGTTCGGCCTTTTTCTTTCAGAGAACGAATTACATCTTCTTTTCCATCCGGTAAAACCCCGGCAATGACCTCGTCAACCCCTGCCTGTGTGCCGATGGCACGTGCAGTCTCCGGATTGTCGCCCGTCAGCATAACCACATGAAGTCCCATATGACGAAGCTCTTCGATGGCCTTTGTGCTGTCTGAGCGGATAACATCGGCAACGGCAATCATACCGACAAAAACATCATCCCGGCAGAAAAACAGAGGGGTTTTTCCCTGGGAAGCCAGGAAAGAGGCCTGTTTTTTTATGGTATCCGGAATCGAAGTCCGGGAGGAGATAAAATCCTCTTTTCCGCCGAAAAGCTGCTGTCTGTTAAGGGTAGCCTGAAGTCCGTTGCCAGGCAAAGCCTGGAATCCGGTGACTTCACAGGCGGTTATTTCCTGCCTTTTTGCTTCTTCCATAATCGCTTTGGCTAAAGGATGTTCACTGTGACTCTCCAGTGAGCAGGCCAGAGAAAGAAGCTCAGAATCGGAAATGTCCCGGGCAGGCAGAATATCAGTGACCTCCGGGATGCCGGAGGTGATCGTACCGGTTTTGTCCAGAGC
>JALEIY010000106.1 GCA_022769785.1 Eubacterium sp. | reverse complement strand
GAGTACAGGTTCCGCTTCCGGTCAGATTGGCGGAAATCTGCGGAATAATCATATTGGCTTTATAAACTTTAATCCGATCACCGATACCGAGACGAAGTGTATCCATGATGCTTAAGTTATGCACGCTGGCGCGGCTTACGGTGGTGCCTTCCAGCTCCACAGGATCGAAAATGGCAACCGGGTTGATAAGCCCGGTCCGGGAAGGACTCCATTCTATCTGGCGCAATACCGTTTCTGCTTCCTCGTCTTTCCACTTAAAAGCAATGGCATTCCGCGGGAACTTTGCTGTGGTGCCCAAAGCTTCCCCATAAGCAATATCATCATAAATGAGAACCAGACCATCGGACGGAAAATCATTTTCTGTAATTTTTCCGGCAAAACGTTCTACGGCCTGAAGAATCGTATCCTTTGTTACCATCTCATAAGGCACCACATCAAAACCGAGACTGGAAAGCCAGCACATATTTTCCTCAACGGAATTGATGGCTTCCCGACCGTCGGCGTGAACCATGGCAAAGGCAAAAAAGAAAACATTTCGTTCTGCTGTTATTTTATTGTTTAACTGGCGCACGGAACCACTGCACAGATTGCGGGGATTTTTGTATCGTGCGTCCACATTTTCAATGTTCTGATTGATACGGCGAAAATCGGAATATTTGATAACTGCCTCTCCCCGCAGGATAAGCTCGCCCTGAAACGGAATGGCAGATGGCAGATTCTTAAATACTCTGGCGTTGTTGGTGATAACTTCACCGGTTATTCCGTTGCCTCTGGTCACTGCCCGGAAAAGTTTCCCATTCCGGTAGGTTAAGACTACGGTCAGTCCGTCCATTTTCCAGGAAAGCATGGCTTTTTTGTCTCCGAGCCAGCTTTGGAGGGCCTCGGGACTTTTGGTCTTATCCAGTGAAAGCATCGGACTGTCATGATTTATCTTTTCCAACTCACTTAAGACCTCATAGCCTACCCGGACGGTCGGACTGCCCGCCAGTACAATGCCGGTCTCCTTTTCCAACGCCTCCAGTTCATCATAAAGGGCATCGTATTCCAGGTTGGACATGATTTCTCTGTCTTCCTGATAATAGGCTCTCGCCGCTTCACTTAATATACTGACCAGTTCTTTTATTCTGTCCTGCTTTTCCACATTAACTCCTTCCTGTCAGCCGGGAAAGCTCCTTTTCTTCCGCTTTTGTCAGCTCCCGGTATGCACCCGTCGGCAGACTTCCCAGTCTGACATTCATAATCCGAACCCGTCGAAGGTCCCTCACCCGGTAATCCAGGGCTTCACACATTCTTCGAATCTGCCGGTTCAGTCCCTGTGTCAATATAATCCGGAAGGTATATGCACCGGTTTTCTGCACTCTGCAGGGTCTCGTCACCGTATCAAGAATGGGAACCCCGGACTGCATCTTTTTCACAAAATCCATGGTAACCGGTTTATTTACCCTGACCTCGTACTCTTTTTCATGATAATTTCTGGCACGGAGAATCTCGTCCATCAGCTCTCCGTCATTGGTCATAAGAATCAGGCCCTCGGAGTCTTTATCAAGTCTTCCCACCGGGTAGATTCTTTCCGGGTATCCGATAAAATCTACGATATTATTCTTTTCTCTTTTTTCCGAGGTACAGACGATTCCTTTTGGTTTGTTTACCGCCAGAATCACTCTTTTCCTACAAACCGTAACCTCTTTTCCGTCCAGGAAAACCTTTTGCCCCGGCATCACCTTCTGTCCCATGACCGCAGGAGCTCCGTCAATCCAAATCCTGCCTTCTTCCACATAACGGTCTGCCTGTCTGCGGGAACAGACGCCGGCATCGCTCAGATATTTATTCAGACGCATCGGAGCCGTCTGCTCCGGTTTCCTTTGCTCCTTCATCTGTTTCCCTCCCTGGCTGTTCAGTCAAACTTGTGGTTGGCTTTTTCCTGAAACTTTGCACTGTCCACAATAAATCTTTCGTGGATTCCTTTTCCAATGAGACCTGCTGGGTCCATCACTTTAACAGCAAAGGTCAGCTTTCTCCGGTCAATGGCTGTCAGTTCCACCTCGCAGCAAATCTCGCAGCCAACCGGGCTTGCAGACAAATGCTCCATATCCAGGCGGGTGCCGACCGTTGTCATTCCTTCATCCAGTTTTCCCTCCAGCAATGCAACGGCGGTTTTTTCCACCAGCAAAAGCATGGCAGGCGTTCCGTAAACCATGAGGCTGCCGCTTCCAAGGGTTTTCGCCGCATTATCTGTGGTTACTTCTTCTCTTAAAAACATTTTCATTCCGGTATTTATATTCATAACATCCTCCCGTTCCTTCTATATTATAACATTCTGCTCTAGTATAGCAAAAAACATTTATTTTTTCTACATGATTTTGTATCAGAGCGGCAAAAAAAGATTGCGGCAATGCTCCGGATAATGGTATACTATAATATACTTCATAGAAAAGAGGAATTATATTATGAGTGAATCCATGGCAGACTTTGAAAAAGAACTGGAAGCGTCTTTCCGCAAGCTTGCAGAAGGCGATGTGCTGGAAGGCACCGTAACTAATGTTGATGAAGATGCTGTATATCTGGATATCAACTACCATGCTCAGGGCATTGTAACCAGAGAGAATTACAGCGACGATCCTTCCTTCTCTCTCCAGAGTGTAAAAGTGGGAGATGTCGTTAAGGCTACCGTATTATCCGGTGATGACGGAGAAGGAAATGTAGCTCTTTCTGTAAAGGAAGCTGCAAAGACACTTGCATGGGAAACTGTGCAGAAATATCTGGAAGACGGAACGGTTCTCACATTAAAGATTGGCGGCATCGTCAGCAAGGGTGTAATCGTTTACGTTGAGGGACTGCGTGGATTTATTCCTGCCTCCCATCTTGATATCGGTTATGTGGAAGATACCAACGACTATCTCGGAAAAACTGTCGATGCAAAAGTCATCACCGTTGACCCGGCAAAGAATCGTCTGGTATTATCCGTAAAGGAAGTGCTGTTTGACAGACGCCGCGAAGAGAAAGAACGCAAAATCAATGCTGTCGTTCCGGGCTCTATTCTGGAAGGTAAAGTGGAATCCATGATGCCATATGGTGCTTTCATTGATTTAGGCGACGGCATCTCCGGTCTGGTTCATATTTCCAAAATCGCTTCCAAGAGAATTGAATCTCCGGGAGAGGTATTAAAAGTCGGACAGACTGTTAAGGTAAAAGTCTTAAAGGTTGCCGACGGCAAAATCAGCTTAAGTATCCGTGATGCACAGGATGCAGAGCCGGTTAAGGAAAAAGAAACCCCGGCTGTTACCTATAAGGACGAAGGCAGCGCCACCACAGGACTTGGTGCTCTTTTAGCCGGAATCAAATTACAGTAAACTTTTTATTATTTTCACATTAAAACAGGAATCTCCTGCGAAACCGGCGTTTTTGACCTCGGTTTTATGCAGGAGATTCCTGTTTTATTTCATTTATCGGATTCGCTTAATTTCATAACCGCTTCTGGAAGGATTCATGGCATCCGAGGTATAGTAAGTATAAGAATATCTTTTCCCTTTCTTACTGAATATAAACTTATATCCGCAGGAAGCATCCGGTGCAAATAATACACCCGGACCCGTATAAGTAACTTTCCTGGATGTTTTTTTACCGACTACATATTTCTGACTGCGTTTTAAATAGGTCTGCGCGCTGTCGGCATAGGCCAGCTCCCGTTTTTCGGCATTTGTCAGATGCGGCTTCTTTTCGTTATATTCCACATAATATAAATCAGTGACACGTATTTTGCTTTCCAGTGTTACCGGAACAGAGGAGCGGTTTGTCACCTGAACAGAGACCTGATTATAGAGCGGCAGATGGTTTTCGTCTGCATTTTCTTTCATATCGTACAACACACTCATAAAGTTATCCCAGGTTCCATCCACCACGCCTAAATCAAAACCGCCCTGAATCTTAAAGGTGATTCCTCTTAAGTCAACTGTGTTTATTTTGATGGTTTTTGATTTCCATTGATTCACATTAACCTTTGCCTTACAGGTGATTTTGCAAACGCCCTCTTTCTTTACTTTCGCATAGCCATATTTATCCACTGAAATGATTTTCGAATTGGAAGATTTCCACTTCATCAGCCTTGCTCTGTCCTTTTTTGTCATATTTGCCATATATCCTTTGGACTGACTGAGCAAATCATACTTTTTCCCTGCTTCTAATGTCGTACCCCAGCTCCATTCATTTTTATGGTAAGAATTCCACAAGGGATATCCGAGATATTTGGAATTCGTACGAACCTGTTTTGCTTTTTTTAATACTCTCAGATTAATTTTGACTGTTTTTGTGCCGTATTTTACTGTTATGATTACCTTCCCCGGTTTACCTGCTGTTATAAGAGCGCCGTATCTGCTGGTTTTTTTCACCGTGGCAACTTTTTTATTGGATGATTTCCATGTCACATTCTCTTTCGTAAAAAACACTCTGGCTTTCCGCTTCGTCCCGGATTCCAAATCGGTCTGAACATAATTCAGTTTATCCCACATACCATCGACATATTCTGCAAGTACCGGGCTTCTTGCAGGCATTTTCTTAACGTATGCCTCTATCTGCTCTTTGCTTTTTCCATCGCCGGACAGAGTCTCAGCCTGAACAGGCGTCACAGCCGCCAGTGTTATAATAAAAACAAACACAGAAAAAAGGGCTTTACAAAGATTGTTCTTCATACCAAATTTCTCCATCATCTTCCCTCTCCTTTTATTATTTTAAATATTTCAAACTGATTATATCATACATTTCACCTGTTGTTTATTTTCTGACACTAAAATGGGGTGACTCAGAAGAGGGATTTGGCAAATGTAGTCACCCAAAAAAAGTTTTATTTTATTATAAAGGGCTACCGCATCTAAGGTCACTTAACCTTTGCTGCGACAGCCCCCTTTTTTCAATAAAATATTCTGATGAGATAAAATTAGTCAATATCCTCACTGAGAGTTGCTTCCTGCATTTTCTGAATATCTTCATATACAGAAAGCATTGGCTTCACATTTTCATGAAGAATACGACGCTGTACATAGTTCTTTGTACATTTCATAACGACTGGTGACAATACAAGAACACCAATTAAGTTCGGAATCATCATCAAACCATTAAATGTATCGGAAATATCCCATGCAAGCTGTGCTTCCAT
Source organism: Eubacterium sp. (assembly GCA_022769785.1). Taxonomy (GTDB): domain Bacteria; phylum Bacillota; class Clostridia; order Lachnospirales; family Lachnospiraceae; genus Anaerobutyricum. Next base: position 9,496 of record JALEIY010000106.1, on the reverse strand, counting down.
GATAGAACCTAAAAATACTACAATAACAAAAATAATACGATATGGAGTAACTGCGTTATCTCCGAAAAGATAACGGCATGCGGTTGCACCGTAATGACTCCATCCAAGTACGGTAGAGTAGGCAAATAATAAAATTGCCAGTGCAATAAATGCAGAGCCCATTGGACCAAATGTCTGTGAAAAAGAATAACTCATAAGGGAGCTGGAACCAATTTCTTCTCCCGCTGCTGTCAGAAGTCCTGTGGAAAGATCCACTGCATCAGAACTTAAAATAGTAATAGCAGTTAATGTACATACGATGATTGTATCTGCAAATACTTCAAAGATACCCCACATGCCCTGGCGAACCGGTTCTTTTACGTTGGAGCTGGAATGAACCATAACGGAAGAACCAAGACCGGCTTCGTTTGAGAATACACCCCGCTTAAATCCCATTTTCATTGCCATGGCGATACCGGCACCGATTCCACCACCGGCTGCTGCTTTTACAGAAAATGCACCTTTAAAGATTGCCACGAAAATAGCAGGAATGGATTTAAAATGTAATCCAATGATAATAATGGTACCAAAGAAATACAAGATGACCATAAATGGTACTAATTTTTCTGTAATGCTGGCCACACGTTTTAAACCACCAAGAATAACAACACCAACCGCAACAACAAGGAAAATACCTGTTACCATTGTTGGAATACCAAAAGCGGTGTTTACATTGGAAACCATGGAGTTCACCTGACTCATATTACCAATACCAAAAGAAGCTAACAGACAGAATAAGGAAAATAAAATAGCTAATACTGTTCCGATTCCTTTACATCCCGGTTTGGAGCCAAGTCCTTCTTTTAAGTAATACATGGCACCACCATGCCATTCTCCTTTATCATCTTTACGACGATATAAGATACCAAGAACGTTTTCAGAATAATTTGTCATCATACCAAAGAAGGCAATCAGCCACATCCAGAACACAGCACCCGGACCACCTACTGCAATCGCACCGGCAACACCAACAATATTACCGGTACCAACTGTTGCGGCAAGGGCTGTACAAAGAGACTGGAACTGCGAGATTGTTCTGTCCCCGGTATGTTTTGTAACATGTCTGTCTCCAAAAATCGCTCCGATTGTATGTGACATCCAATGTTTAAAATGTGTTACCTGGAAAAACTTGGTCATACATGTCATTAAGACACCAACAAAACCAAGAAGAATCAATGCCGGCCATCCCCAGACAAGTCCGTTAATGATGCCGTTTACGTTAGTAATTGTTTGAATCATATCGTTTCTCCCTTCCAATTCAAATATTTTGATTCGAATTATTGTATTTCCATTTTCAATAAAAGAATCATGAGTTCCGCTCGCGGAACTCTTGCGCCGAGCGCGGTCGCATCAGCGACATCTTCTTCTCGCGCGAGTGTGCATCCCCCGGAGGGTTTTATTTAATAGGAAATGCAGTAATTTCCTATTAAATAAAAAAAGTACCTCAAGGGTACATCCAAAATACACCACAAAAAAACAACAGGAACGCCTTTGTTCTTTCGTTATATGATAACTTCTGTCCTTTTGCCTGAGAGATTCGGAGTAAAACCCTTGCACCTTCGGCCCTCATATGTCTATGAGTGTCTCCAGAGTACGATCCATCTACAGTCCTGACTGAATATAGTCACCTGAGAGTGTTACTCCTTCGGTCGGAAAAACCTGTTTTCTGCAGATATCATATCGTGCACATTCATTTTATTTCCTAAATACTGCTTCAGTTTACCAAATTACAGCGGAAAAATCAATACAAAAATGAATTTTTTTATTGTAAATTATTCATTTTAATATTGTTCTTTTCCCTATTATTTCGATTTTTCATGAAGATAAATTTCCTGTTACACCAAAAACTAAAAAAATCACCGAACAAATTTCAAGTTCGGTGATTCTGATATACCCATTGCCAAAACACAATTCTTATTTTTTCCAGACCATAATGGTTTTTCCCATCATTTTCTGAATGTCCATTTCAAATGCCCGGTTCATGTCTTCAATGGAACGGACTTCCACCACAGCGCCGACAATATTACTTAAATATCCGAGAATCTCCGGATTCTTTTCATACATCTCCACGGTCTTTTCGAAATCTTTTCTGCCGCTCCGGCTGCTTCCGAACAGACGAAGTCCTTTTTCCAGAACCATTCGGGTATTAATCGGCACGGCATATTCCGATACTCCAAGAAGGGAAATCGTTCCCTCCGGCGCAATCAAGTCGATAATCTGGTCAATCGCTTTCTGAGAGGCTTCTCCTCCCACGCATTCTATGGCATGGTCCACGTACACTTCCTTTGGCACATCCCACACCAGATACGTTTCGTCCGCAAAGGAAAAGCTGTTCAGCTTTTCTTTATTGGTGCCAAAAATAAGCAGCTTTGTATCCGGATACATATACCGGAAAAACAGTGCGGTAAGATACCCCAGATTGCCGTCGCCCCAGACTCCCACCACATTTTTACGGGCATGGGTAAAGGCCTCAAAACGGCGAAGGGCGCTGACGCTGACGGTCAAAAGCTCCGTAAATGCAGCTACCGTTCTGTCAATATCCTTTGGCAGCCGTACAACACGGTCCCTGTCAAGGGCAACATTGTCCTGCATAAACCCGTCAAATCCGCTGGCGCGGAACTTAGAGCTTCGCAAATAATTCTCCGCAATGATATCATCTTTTTGTGTCGGTGTATTGGGAATCATAACAACGACCTCGCCCGGCAAAAACTCGCCCTTCGGATCGTAGACAATCTCTCCGATTCCTTCATGAATCAGAGCCATGGGCAGCTTCTTTGCCAGAACCTCTGCCGGCCGGCTTCCCTGATAATAACGCTGGTCCGCATGACAGATAGAAAGATGGGTCGGTCTGACAACAATCTGCTCCCCATTCAGATCGATGTCATTAAAGGCCACTTCGAATCTTCTCGGTGCCACCAGACGATATACTGTATTTAACATTATTTTTCCTCTCCTTTAATCAATGTTTCCGCAACTCTTAAATCATAAGGATAAGTAATCTTGATATTAAACACTTCTCCTTCCACCAAATGCACTTCCTGTCCTTTCATGACAAAAATCTTGCAGGCATCCGTGAGAATCTCTTTTTCTTCCTCAGTCAGTCCTTCATACAGTTCTTTTAATTTCTTTGCCTTAAAAGACTGAGGAGTCTGTCCCTGATACATAATGGAACGATCCGGTATATTGCTGATAATTGAATGGGAGTTGCTTTCTACGATGGTATCTGTTGCCGGAATCACCGTATCACAGGCATCATACTGAAGCGCTGACTCAATATTATCTTCCAGAATCCGATATGTCACAAACGGACGCACTGAATCATGGGTTACAATGACTGTATCATCCTCCAGTCCGTATTCCTTTTCGATATAACGAATAGAATTCATAATCGTTTCATTTCTTGTACTGCCGCCTTCAGTTACCACGATTCTTTCCGTATCATTTAAATATCTGCGAATCATATTTCTGGTATGATTCACCCACTGGGATGGGCAAAGTACAATCAGCTTCTCAAAGCGGCTGTTGGCATAAAATTTCTCTATGGTGTGAATAATAATCGGTTTATTTCCAATCTCCAGAAACTGCTTTGGCTTTTCCATATTTCCCATTCTGCTGCCGACACCGCCGGCTAATATTACTCCGAAAACCATAATGTCCTCCTTATCATTTCTCTATACACACTGGTTATACGCTAAAGTTCTCGTTAGGAGCTAACTCCTTTAAATCGTATTCTATAATTACATTTTTCTTGCTATAACGCTCCTCAAAACGGTCCACAATTCTTTTTGCCACCATCTTCCCCGCCTCAAAAGAACAGGCCTGAAGCAGAATAATATACTGGCAGTCACTGCACTGTGTAACAACATCTCCAATTCGAAGGCTTTCCTGTAAAATCTCTTTCAGATTCTCCAGATTGATTTCTATCAGGTCTTCTTTTTTTCGTTTTCTGCCATTTCGCCTTTCTTTTATCCTGAGCGTCAGCAAAAGGATATATTCTGCGGTTCCCATCCTGGCAATCCGTCTTGCCTCCAGGCGGTATATTTCCTTAAACACATGATAGTCGCAGATGAATACTCCTTTTTTTTCTTTTTTCTCGATAATGTCTTCGCAAATATCTTCCATGGTAGATATCTTCATTCCCTGAAGTTCATTGATTTTATGGTATATTTCATCGAGATGCTCCGAATGGCGAAGTCCCAGATTATCGTAAAGCATTTTCTTGATATCCTGATAGCAGGACATGGCCAGTGCATTTTTTCCCTGTCCGATCAGGCTTTTTATTACCCAGCAATGAAGTATTTCATCCAGGCTGTCGTACTGTAATGCCTGCTTTGCCACAAGTTCCATCTTCTCGAACTGTTTTTCCTGCTCATACAATACTTCCAGCTCTTTAACCGCCGTAAGATAGCAGGTATGGTACCAGGCAGACAATGGAATCACCCAGAACTCCGAACTGTATTTCGGAAGAAGCATCCCTTTATACAAAGCAATTGCTTCTTCATAACAGGTAATTCTCTCCGGCACAGACAGCATTTCGTTTGCCGCCTCTGTGCACTTCGTCTCAAATATTTCAAAATCCAGTTCTACTTCCACATCCGGATTCCAACAGTATATTCCCTTCCTGTTGATGATATAAATGTCCTCTCCAAATTCACTAAGCAGCTTCCGCAGCCTGTACACCAGATTTTTCAATGCTCCTGTCGGATTCTCAATCTCCTCATCTCCCCACAAAACATCACACAATTCGGGAACAGAAACGGTTCTTTTCCGCTCAATCAGAAGGAAAGCCAGGAGCTTTATCATCTGACTGGAGCGGATATCTTTTTCATTGAGATGAACCGAACCCGCTTCGATATTAAATTCTCCAAACATTCCTACTCTGATACCATTTTTCATGTTTTTCCCAAACTCCTTCATTCTTATGGCCTGATTTTAATGGTTTGTTTTTTTATTATACTATATCCGTTTACAAAAAAACAGAGATTTCCCTCGAAATCACATAAAATTCCTGTAACATTTTCTTATAGAAATAAAGAGATTCACCGCAAAAAACAATTATTTTGCGGTGAATCTCTTTTGGTATTTTTATTTTTTACACTATGAAAACGATTTGCTGTGTTATTTCCAGACCGGTGCATAAACAGTTTTTATTTTTTTAATCTGTGTATCGGTCACCTTATCCAGTGCTTCCTCCATAGCTGTGAAGGTTCTCGGACGAGTATTTTTTAACTCGGATGGATTCACTGTATAATCCAGGAAGCTTTCTGCAAAGTATTCGGAACTGTCCTGTGTAACATAGTTTTTATTAGCACCGGTTACCTTGTCCTTCTCTGCAGCATAGATTGCTTTAAAAGAATCCTTCGTGTCTGCATTTCCTGCGATGAATGCAAGGAAATGTCCCATCTCGTGGTAAATGGTATCATCTTCAAACTTCAATGTAATGGACTGGGTTCTTGCATTAAAGTATCCGGAATAGGAAACGGATGAGTCAATGATAAGTTCAAATCCCAGTTCTTTAAATGCTTTGGTTACACGCTCGTCCATCAACGGTGCTGCTGCCGGCACATTTTCTTCAACTTTCGGTGCAGTTGCCGCCGGTTTTGCGGTTGAAGTTTTAGAAGTGCTTCCACTGCTTGCCGCAGAAGAACCGGATGTACTTAATTGCTTCACTGTTGTTTTTGTTGTAGTCGTTACCGTTGTAGTAACCACTTTCTTATTGGACTTTTTCTTAAACTGCTGCTGCTCAAGAGTTACAACGGTAGTCTGAATAGTTGCCTGCTGAGTACCGAACTTCTCTGTTTTCGTACTTTTTTTCGTCTTTTTGGATTGTTTTTTATAGGTTTTTGTCGATGCTTTTTTCAGCTTGACTGTCTTTTTCGTTACTTTCTTTTTCGTTTTTGTTCCAGGTACAATGCCAAGCGGAACTGCTTCATCTCCGATTATCACTGAGGCATTCTCCCCGTGGTCTACAAAAGCAGTAAGCTCCGGTGCACGGTTCGCATCCTGATAGAAGGTAAAGATACCTCCTGCTGCAAGCAGTAATGCAGTACAAATTATCGCTGTTTTTTGGGAAAGACTTCCCTTTTTGATTCCTTTCGTCTCTTTTTTCATAATTACACATCCTCCATTCATGGTATCAGCGCTCTAATATGTGAAGAAAAAACTCTTAAATAATAGAAAAAACCGCTTATATAAAACTACATAAACGGTCACACACATATTACCTATGTAAATCTGATACACATTAACACAATAACAATGCGGCAACCGGCTATCATAGTCATTCCGACCTTAGACCCATGGCTTTGCGTCCCTACCTTTAGATAGGTTTGCCTTTTAAATTATTACCTATACTATACAATGCATTCTCTGCTTTGTCAAGAACTGTCGGGGAAATATTGCGTAAAACAAATTAGCGCAACGAGGATGCCGCTCCATTTTACATAGAGCGACATCTCCGTTTCGTGATACAATTTCAGCTATCTGCTATGTTTTCCTCTGAAAAAGAGTCTTCTGATGCCAAAGAATACTGACATTGTCACCGCACCCAGACAGAGAATCAACCAGAAGCCAATCGGCGTTCTGTCTCCCGTTTTGGAAGTAGTCGATTTTTTCTTTTCTGTCTTTTTGGTGGTTTCCTTTTCATTGATGTATTTTAAGGTGGATTCATCCAGTGTTACGTTTTCTCCGCTCACTGTTATCTCTCCATTTTCATCAATGGTTATCTCGACATCGGAGCCAAGGATATATCCTTTCGGTGCCTTCAGCTCTTCTAAAATGTAGGCTCCCGGTTTCAGAGCGAATTTCTTACTCTGCTTTTCAGAAGTCCAGGTGGCTACAATTTCGCCATCTTCGGAGGTGAGCTCAAAGGTGGCTCCCTTGAGGCTCTTTCCATCTTCTGTGATTTTCATAATGTCAAGAAGGAAGCTGCTTTCTTTGGTATCATTTGTCGTATTTGTAATTTTCTTATCTGCTACAATATTATCTTTGGAAACGGTAACTTCACCCTCTCCGCTGATGTCATAAGCAAATTCGCTCTGCTCGATTACGTTTCCTTCACTGTCTGTCTCGAAAACATAATAGGTAACAGGCTCATCTCCATTGTCACCGCCTAATGGAACATCAAACTTCACGGTGCCATTCTGTACCAGTTCTGCAACGGTGTACAGTTCATATTCTTCCGCTTCATTCCGGGTAAAGACGCCTGCATAGAATGTATCATTTACCGTGACTTTTGTGCTGTTCTTCAAAACTTCTTTGGTCACCTTGATGGAGGCTTTGTACTTGTAGCCATCAGGGATGTCATAATATACGTTCTGAAGATTGATTTTTCCTTCTACAACATCTGCGTTTAAATCAAGGGCAAGACTTGTATTCGCCGGGTCGTCTCCATCTACATTACAGCTGTACCGTTTCTCACCGTCTGTCTGTATGTCGATGGTTGTAATCGGATTGCCATCCTTATCGAGCTCAAATACATAGTAGGTTCCGGTTGGCAGATTATTGTATACGACCGGGTTGGACACTGACTGATTTACCAGATGAATTTCTCTGATATAATCATTTCCATATGGGTGCTTTCCTTCCGAATCGGTATAGAGTCCGACTTTGAAAACCGCATCATTCGCAATCAAATCCACAATATTGAAATCTGCATCCAGATAGGAAATCTGCTTTGTCACCTGTATCTGACCGGATTTTTTCTTCAGTTTCAAATCCTTCATCGTCAGGCTGATGGTTCCATCTTCCGGAACGGTAAAGCTCATATCGGCAGCCAGGTAATATCCTTCCGGCGCTTTCAGTTCTCTTAATGTATAGGTTTCGCCCACAATGAGTTTTCCGCTGATTTCATGCGCCTCTTCTCCGGATATCCACCGTTCGATTTCCTGATTATCTTTATCAAAGACAGCCAGAGTTGCATTGCTAACCGTTTTTCCGGTCTCATAATCCACTTTTTGAACAGAAAGCTTCGTACTTCTGTTGTTAAACTGTATTTCTGTAACCTTCTGGTCTCCCTTCATCAGTTCCACATCGGTCTTCAGGGTTCCGTTGTCGTTACTTATGGTGACCTTTACGGTGTATACGGTTTTGTCATAGACATATGCTTTTTTCTGTTCCGGAACAATTTCCTTTACTTCGTAAATCTTTGTTCCAATATCCACATATGTGTATGTGATTTCATCAAAGGAAATATTTCCGTCGGTGTCATTATTTTTGATCTGAAGCGGAGTTTCGCTTCCCTGCTCAAAGAGTCCGAAAGCGAATTTCTCTTTTCCAGGTGCTTTTTCATCCAGTGTTTTCCGTGCACTCAGTGCCATAAAAGCGGTTTTTTCCGTATTAGTAATCTTCACAAAATGAGCGGTATTTTCTTTGGTTACCGTAACTTCATTATTGACTTTATCCACTGTAATATCGTAAACAAAATCGGTATCCCTATCGGCTCTTTCTCCGTCATCATTTAACTCATAAATGTAATATTTAATGGATTCATCGCCTTTTTCTCCGCCCAGTTCTACCGGCACTTTCAAAGCTTCTCCGGCTTTGATTTCCACGGTTCTGAATGGGTTCTCCAAATCGGTCTCTTTAAAGATTCCAATCCGGAAAATTTCATCACCAGACTCAGTCACCACTTCTCCGTTTTTAATCAACTCTTTGGAAACCGTAATGGATGCTTTGTATTTCCATCCTTCCGGAAGGTCAAAATAGACATTATCCAGATTTACTTTTTCCGGAACCTCATCAGCATTTAAAGCCATCTCTACTTTTGAAGAGCTTCCTTCTGAAACCTGACAATAGGAATAATCATCGACCTTTTCTCCGTCTTTGACCGCTGTTCCATCTTCCCGAACCTCATAGAGATAGTAGGTTTCTCCCACCGGAAGATTATCAAATGTAACGGTGGATGCAGACTGATTTTCCAGTGTCACAGTCCGGATACTCTCGTATTCTCCATCGTCTCCTTCATAAAGCTGTGTTCCATTTTGGTCGGTAAATAATCCGATTCTGAACTGTGCCTCTTTCGGAATGATTTCCACAAGCTCGTTATCGTATATCTGGTAAACGTACTTTGTTACATCGATACTGCCACGTTTTCTTGTGTAGGTATTGGTGATTGTGATTTCCGAGGTCTGATCTTTATTCACGGCAGCCTTGCCTCCAGTCACGCTGTAGGTTACGCTGTGGCTGTAGCCATTCATCACATCTGCCCCGGTTTCTACTACAGTGTATTCGCCGGTTGCAAGGTTATTGATGGTATAGCTTCCATCTCTGAACTGGTCGTAGGTTACCTCTTCTTCGTATCCATCCGGGCCGGTTACCGTGAACGTAATGGCTTTCTTCTGGGCTTCTGTCAAGTCTTTATCGGCTACGTCTCCGTTAATTACCTTCTTAAGCTTCAGGCTTCCCTTGTCACGGCTGTATGTATTCGTGATGGTGATTTCCGAAGTTTGACCTTTAT
>JALEIY010000103.1 GCA_022769785.1 Eubacterium sp. | reverse complement strand
ATGAAGCAGGCACAGGTGATGGAGCTGGTTTATGGAAACAGCGCATCTCCGAAGGATTTGCTGGGCCGGCATTATGTAAAAGGCGGTCAGGTTATTTCTGCCAGTCATCCGGATGCTGTCGGTGTCAGAGTGCTTGATGATGCCGGTCGGGTATTTGAGATGGATATGGTGGAAAGGCAGCCGGTATTTGCCCTTTTTCTGCCGGAACGGGAACCTTTTTCCTATCAGATTGAGATGACATTTCGGGATGGGAATACCTTCACCAGCTATGATCCCTACAGCTTTCCTAGTCAGATTACGGAGAAAGAAGAGAAGGATTTCATGGAAGGCCGCTGGCTGAATGCCTACCGGAAGATGGGATGTCATCCGGTTACCATCGGCGGAGTGAAGGGCCTTTATTTTGCCGTGTGGGCGCCTTCTGCCCGCAGGGTCAGTGTGGTGGGAGATTTTAACTTCTGGAACGGACTGATTTATCCCATGCACCGACTTGGCAGCTCCGGGATATTTGAACTATTTGTGCCGGGACTGGAAGCGGGACGACCTTATCGCTTTGAAGTAAAAACCATGTCCGGCGAGGTTTTTCAGAAGGTAGACCCGTGCAGTGCGGTTTTGCAGGGCGATGTGTCACGTTCTGTTGATTTTGCAGAGTTTGCCTGGGAGGACGCTTCCTGGATGAGGAACCGCCGATACAAAAATCGCAAAGGGATTCCGCTGGCAGTCTGTGATGTGGCACAGGGCAGTCATCTGTCCGAAGAACTCTTTCAGGGAGATTTCACCCATATCCTGTTTAGTCATAATACCGGGGGAAAAGAAGAGAAGGAAGGCTATAAAGCGGTAGAGGGATTTTATCATGTTCCTTTTTGCGGCGGCAGTGCCGATGAATTCCGCCGGGTAATTAATGAAGCACACCGGAATCATGTGGGAGTGCTGATGGAAGTGTCGCCGGAATACTACTGCAGGGACGATTCCGGACTCAAATGCTTCGATGGAACCTCCCTTTACGGATTTGCCGATGACCGCATTGGCGTAGATAAAAAAAGAGGAATGCGACGCTATGACCTTCACAAACCGGAGGTGGCAAGCTACATTTATTCCGGTATGGTATACTGGATGAAAGAGTTTCATATTGACGGGTTTGTGTTTGAGGGAGTTTCGGGCGTTCTCACACCGGAGATTAATAATACATCTAATAATTTGAATATATGTTCGCCGGAGGGGCTTCAGAATCTTTCTGCGGTGAACCGGGAATTTCTGAAAGGTCTTTTATCTGTAGTACATCAGACCGACACCAGTATTTTGACCATTGCCGATGAGAAGGCGGAAGAAAGCTGTGAAGAGGAAGAGTTGTTCTCTCTGAAAAACGGGTTTGATTATGTATGGAATTACAGTGTGAAAAAGAGCGTGGATTATTATTTCGCCTGCGACGAAGCGGAGAGAAAGAAGGAATACTTCAGACTGACCCTGCCTTTGCAGAAAGCCGGACTGGAGAATTCTCTGTTAGTTTTAAATGCAAAAGAACAGACCTTTGGTGAATCTTCCATTGACAATGAAGCGAAGGTTGATTATGATAAACGGGCAGAAGCGAAAATGTCGGCAGCCTTTTTGCTGGGGGTTCCGGGGAGAAAGGTCTGGGAAGAAAAGGGTACGGATTCGACCCTTCGGGAATATATCCGCAGCCTTCTCAAAATTTACAGAAAATATCCGACATTTCATGAATATGATATAGAAGAGGCTTCTTTTGAATGGATTAACAGCGTTGATGCACAGTCGGGTGTAGTCAGTTTTATCCGTAAGACGGCCTCCGGCCGAAATCCGCTTCTTTTTGTGAGCAATTTCAGCCGATGTGCGCAGGAGGAGTACCGGATTGGTGTTCCGCGATATGGAAGGTATATCCTCATTTCCAACAGCGATGACGCTTTGTACGGAGGAGAGGGTAGGTTCGGGGAACAGTGTCCGGTTTCCGTCAGAAAACGATGCGATTTCCGACCGTTTTCTATCAGTATTTCACTGCCGCCAATGAGCACGTTAATTTTTGAATACGCTCCGATGTAATCCGTCGGAAGTTTTCAGTATGAAACAGGAGGATATATACATATGAAAGACGATTGTATTTTTTGCAAGATCGCAAAAGGAAAGATCCCTTCAGCAACGATTTATGAGGATAGTCATTTCCGGGTACTGCTGGATGTGAATCCGGCATCGAAGGGCCACTGCCTGATTATTCCGAAAGAACATTTTGATAATATTTACGATCTGGACGGAGAGACTGCCGGAAAGCTGTTTTCTCTTGCAACCTGCATCGCCCGCGCCATGAAAGATGCACTCCACTGTGACGGACTGAATGTTGTTCAGAATAACGGAGAAATCGCCGGTCAGACAGTGATGCATTTTCACCTTCATCTGATTCCACGCTATGAGGGAGACCAGGTACAGCTGACATGGACTCCGCATGAGTCTGACCAGAGCGAACTGGAAGCAATCTGTCAGGCAATCCGCAAGGCGATTTAAAGAATCACAGGAAGGAAAGAGCATGGGAAAGATTGATTTTAAACCGGGTAATATGCTGTATCCCCTTCCGGCGGTGCTGGTGACCGTTCGTGATAAAAAGGGAGAAGATAATATAATAACTGTGGCATGGACCGGCACGGTGTGTACCAATCCGCCCATGCTCTATATTTCTGTCCGCCCGGGGCGGTACTCTTATCATGCCATAAAGGAAACCGGGGAGTTTGCGGTAAATCTGACGACGGCCGCCATGACAAAAGCTGTGGATTTTTGCGGCGTCCGTTCCGGAAGAGATATGGACAAGTTCGAGAAGACAGGGCTTTTGAAGGAAGAAGCGGTAAAAATTCATGTGCCGGTTTTAAAAGACAGTCCTGTTAATATCGAGTGCCGGGTGAGGGAGGAGATTCCGCTTGGCTCCCATCATATGTTTCTGGCGGATGTTGTCCATGTGACGGTAGACGAAAGATATATGGATGAGAAAGGCACCTTCCATCTGGAAGCTTCCGATCCCATCGTTTATTCTCACGGAGATTATTTTGACCTGGGAAAGAAACTCGGTGATTTCGGGTATTCTGTCAGAAAAAAGAAAAAAAGAGTAAAGAAAGAGAAGAGCAGGGGTTGATACCTGCTTTTTTTCGGCACTGTTTCATCTGTTTTACAAAAAACAAATTACTAATTTACAAACAGAAAGATTCTTGTTATAATAAAGTGATTTCCGATGCAATTTGCCTGTGTCGGAAAGTACATAGTGTAGTTTTGGATAGTTTTTTGACAAAAGAACGGATAAAGCGGGGCTTTATCATTTTTTAATATTACAGATTTTTGAAGATATTTTCCCTGGCGGCGGGCTTGCCCGATTAACCGGAGAATATCTGTTATTTTGAGTGAATGATTTGATGATTTGACAGGTTTGATATAGAGGTGCGAAATGGAACAATATATTATTAAGGGCGGGAATCCTTTAGTTGGTGAAGTTGTGATTGGCGGAGCAAAAAATGCCGCACTTGGAATTCTGGCAGCGGCAATTATGACAGACGGCCAGTGTATGATAGATAATATGCCTGATGTGCGGGACACCAATGTTTTGCTGCAGGCTATGGAAAGTATCGGTGCCACCGTAATCCGGAAAGGGCCGAACGAAGTGACAATCAGCGGAAAAAACATTGATTCCAGTGGGGATTTAATTGTTGATAATGAATACATCAGAAAGATCAGAGCCTCCTATTATCTGATAGGAGCACTTTTGGGAAAATATAAAAAAGCACAGGTCGTTCTGCCGGGCGGCTGTGAGATTGGAAGCAGACCGATTGACCAGCATATTAAGGGGTTCCGTGCCCTTGGTGCCAATGTAAAGATTGAGCATGGCATGGTGATTGCGGAGGCAGAGCAGCTTCACGGGGAACATATTTATCTTGATGTGGTTTCTGTGGGTGCGACGATTAATATTATGATGGCAGCTTCCCTTGCTGTGGGGAACACCATTATTGAAAATGCTGCGAAGGAGCCGCATATCGTGGATGTGGCGAACTTCTTAAACAGTATGGGAGCCAATATCAAAGGCGCAGGAACGGATGTAATCCGCATTAAGGGTGTGGAGAGTTTCCATAACACAGAGTATTCCATTATTCCGGACCAGATTGAGGCAGGTACTTTTATGGTGGCTGCAGCGGCAACCCGGGGTGATGTACTGATAAAGAATGTAATTCCGAAGCATCTGGAGGCGATTTCTGCCAAGCTGACAGAAATCGGTGCGGAGGTGGAGGAGTCCGACGATGCGGTGCGTGTGGTCGCTACACGGCGGTTAAAGCATACGCAGATTAAGACCCTTCCTTATCCGGGATTTCCGACGGATATGCAGCCACAGATGGCAGTGACGCTGGGTCTGTCCAAGGGAACCAGTATTATTACGGAGAGCATTTTTGAAAACCGTTTCCGCTATGTGGAGGAGATGAGAGGCCTGGGAGCCAGCATCAAGGTGATGGATGGTAATACCGCCATTATTTCCGGTGTGGAAAAGTACACGGGTGCCACAGTGGCTGCCCCGGATTTGAGGGCCGGAGCTGCTCTTGTCATTGCAGGCCTTGCTGCAGAAGGATATACGACGGTGACCCAAATCGGCTATATTCAGAGAGGCTATGAACGCTTTGATGAGAAGCTGAGAGGGCTTGGAGGGCTCATTGAAAAGGTGGACTCGGAAAAAGAAGCTAATAAATTTATATTCAAGACCGGTACGGTCAGCTAGGAGTGATAAAGATGGAGAGAGTGTTATTTACATCAGAGTCCGTGACAGAAGGACATCCGGATAAAATGTGCGATCAGGTGTCTGATGCGATTCTTGATGCTTTAATGAAAGAAGATCCAATGAGCCGTGTGGCATGTGAGACAGCCATGACCACCGGACTTGTTTTAGTAATGGGCGAGGTTACGACCAATGCCTATGTAGATATTCAGAAGATTGTCAGAGATACGATTACAGAGATTGGCTATACCCGTGGAAAATACGGTTTTGACGCAGAGACCTGTGGTGTTATCGTGGCACTCGATGAACAGTCCTCTGACATTGCCATGGGAGTGGATAAGGCTCTTGAGGCAAAAGAAAACAAAATGACAGACGAAGAGCTTGAAGCAATCGGAGCCGGAGATCAGGGTATGATGTTTGGCTATGCAACCAATGAGACGGAAGAATATATGCCTTATCCAATCGCCCTTGCCCATAAGCTGGCCCTTCAGCTTACAAAGGTGAGAAAAGACGGCACACTGCCTTACCTCCGTCCGGACGGTAAAACACAGGTAACCATTGAGTACGATGAAAACGGCAAACCGGACCGTATCGACACGGTAGTTCTTTCCACACAGCATGATCCGGAAGTGACACAGGAGCAGATTCACGAGGATATCAAAAAATACGTCTTTGACCCGATTCTTCCAAAGGATATGGTAGATGAGAACACCAAATCTTTCATCAATCCAACCGGAAGATTTGTTATCGGCGGACCTCATGGAGACAGCGGATTGACCGGACGTAAGATTATTGTAGATACTTACGGTGGATATGCCCGTCACGGCGGCGGAGCTTTTTCCGGAAAAGACTGTACCAAGGTAGACCGTTCCGCAGCATACGCAGCCCGTTATGTGGCAAAGAATATTGTTGCCGCAGACCTGGCGGACCGTTGTGAGATTCAGCTTTCCTATGCTATCGGTGTGGCTCAGCCGACATCGGTTATGGTAGATACCTTCGGAACCGGTCGGGTATCCGAAAATGACCTGGTAAAAATGATTCGTGAGAAATTTGACTTAAGACCGGCCGGAATCATCAAGATGCTGGATTTGAGACGACCGATTTACAAGCAGACAGCTGCATACGGACATTTTGGAAGAAATGATTTGAATCTTCCTTGGGAAATGACTGATAAAGCAGAGGAACTGAAAGCATATTTTGATAAATAAGATGGTAAATGTGACCTGCCAAATACCTGTAAGGGTGTCGGCAGGTCGTTTTTTTATAAAATACTATTTACGAACCGACAACAAAGTGTTATAGTGTAGAAGCAATCAATAAAATGGATGGTATTCGGATGAAACCATACCGTGTGCAGCACTTGACAGTTTAAGAGCTTATATCCTTCGGAATGAGACTCGGAGCGTCGCTTCGCGAAAGTGAGGTGACATTATGAAAACAGGATTTATTGGCGCAGGGAAAGTTGGATGTTCTCTGGGCAGATATTTTGTTTTGAATGGCCTGAGTGTATCGGGCTTTTTTGATGTTGATGAAGAGTCAGCCCGTACAGCGGCAGAGTTCGTCGGTACGGATTTTGTAACAGAACTGGAAGAATTGGTCAGAAATAGTGACGCTTTGTTTCTTACAGTTCCGGATGGTCTGATTTCTACAGTATGGAATCAGATTAAGGATATGCCCGTTGAGGGCAGGTTTATTTGTCATTGCAGCGGTGCCCTGTCTGCAGAGGATGCCTTTCCCGGCATAAAAGACAGGGGAGCCTTCGGATATTCTGTCCATCCCCTCTTCGCAGTCAGTGATAAGTTTCACTCCTACGAAGAACTACCCCATGCATTTTTTACAATTGAAGGAGACGAGGAGCATCTTAATGATATTACTGCCCTGTTTCAGTCCTTTGGCAATCCGGTTCGCAACATAAAAGCGAAGGATAAGGTGAAATATCATTGTGCGGCGGCTATCTGCAGTAATCAGGTGATTGCCCTGATTCAGGAAAGCCTTGATTTGCTTTCGGAATGCGGATTTGATGAGGAAAGTGCCCTTTCTGCCCTGGCGCCGATTATCACCGGAAATGTGGCTCATATTGTAAAAGACGGAACGGCGGGAAGCCTTACGGGGCCGGTAGAACGAGGGGACACGGATACGGTAAAGAAGCATCTTAACTGTCTGAATGAAGAGGACAGACTGCTTTACAGGCTTCTTTCCCGAAAGCTTCTTTCTGTGGGCAAAAAAAAGAATCCACAGAGAGATTACAGCAGACTTGAAAGTCTGCTCCATCTGTAAAATGTGTACTTATATAGGATATTGGGAGGTATAAGACTATGAAAAACACAGTAACAACATTTCGCCAGATGAAAGAAAAACATGAAAAGATTTCCATGCTGACTGCATATGATTATTCCACTGCAAAGCTGGAGGATGAAGCAGGAGTTAACTCCATTCTGGTTGGAGATTCTCTGGGAAACGTTGTTTTAGGCTATGAAAATACAATTCCTGTAACAGTAGATGATATGATTCACCACGGAGCAGCCGTAGTAAGAGGTGCTAAAAATGCGCTGGTTGTTGTGGATATGCCGTTCTTATCTTATCAGACATCCGTATACGATGCCGTGGTAAATGCGGGACGCATCATGAAAGAAACCGGCTGTGATGCAGTAAAGCTTGAGGGCGGTGCGGTTGTCTGTCCACAGATTAAGGCTATCACAGATGCATCGATTCCGGTTTGTGCTCATTTAGGTCTGACACCGCAGTCTATCAATGCATTTGGTGGCTTCAAGGTGCAGGGCAAGACTATCCAGGCAGCGCAGCAGCTGATTGATGATGCAAAGGCGGTAGAGGCAGCCGGTGCATTTGCAGTGGTTCTGGAATGTGTTCCTGCTAAACTGGCAAAAATGGTTTCTGAGGCTATCTCCATTCCGACCATCGGCATTGGTGCTGGAAACGGTTGTGACGGACAGGTTCTCGTTTATGCGGATATGCTGGCAATGTTCTCTGATTTCTGTCCGAAGTTCGTGAGAAAGTTTGCTAATGTGGGAGAACTGATGAGTCAGGCATTTAAGGATTATGACGCAGCAGTAAAAGATGGTTCCTTCCCGGCTGAGGAACATACCTATAAAATTGATGACGAAGTGATTGAAAAATTATATTAGTATCATATCGTTCGTCTGACTGACCTGAAGACGTGGAAAAAAGATGCCGGAAAAGGATGTCGCCTGCCTGCCTGGCCGGCGGCATTTTTCATGGGCTCTGAGAAGGCTTAAGGCGTTCCTGAAAAAACAGTTGATAAAATCATCAGAAACAGATACAATAAGAACCGCCGGAAATACCGGCAGACTCGATGAAACAGCGCCGGTTTCACCCGGCAAAAGGATGATAAAGAGTCAGGGCAGGAGAAGCTCCGGCAGATTTAACAGAAGTGAGAGATAATAAGGAGATATTATGAACGTAGCATATACGGTAAAAGAAGTACGTGAGCAGGTAAAAGCCTGGAAAAAAGAAGGACTCAGTGTAGGCCTGGTGCCAACCATGGGATATCTGCATGAAGGCCACGCCAGCCTGATGAAAAAAGCGGTAGAAGAAAATGACCGTGTGGTAGCCAGTGTTTTTGTTAATCCGACACAGTTTGGTCCGACCGAAGATTTGGAGTCCTATCCAAGAGATTTTGATAAGGACTGTGCCCTTTGTGAATCCATCGGTGTGAATCTGGTATTCCATCCGGAACCGGAAGAAATGTATGCACCGGACTTTTGCACCTGGGTGGACATGGATGTCCTTTCCAAAACACTTTGCGGAAAAAGCCGTCCGATTCATTTCCGGGGTGTGTGTACGGTAGTCAGCAAGCTCTTTAACATTGTGACACCGGATCGCGCATATTTCGGACAGAAGGATGCACAGCAGCTTGCCATCATTCGCAGAATGGTACGTGATTTAAACATGGACATTGAAATCGTGGGATGCCCAATTGTTCGTGAGGAAGACGGACTGGCAAAAAGCTCCAGAAATACATACTTAAATGAAGAAGAAAGAGCAGCCGCTCTGATTTTAAGCAAAGCAGTATTCCTGGGACAGAAAATGGTAGCAGACGGCGAAACCGACACAGCAGTCATCAAAAAAGCAATGATTGAAAAAGTTGAATCTGAGCCACTGGCAAAGATTGACTACGTGGAAATCGTTGACGGATTATCCATGCAGCCGGTAGACAAAATCGAAGGCTCCATCCTGGCAGCCATGGCCGTCTACATCGGCAAAACCCGATTAATTGATAACTTTCTCATAGAATGAGCCATGCAAAACCGTGTATTTTGACGGCGCATTATGCTTGCATAAATGCGTCGGAAAATATACATGGTTTTATAGGGCGAGAGCCCGTAATCGAGATGAAGCGAAGCGGAATCGAGATTACCGCATGGCGAAATGAGCCAGGGCGAGAGCCCGTAATCGAGATGAAGCGGAGCGGAATCGAGATTACCGCATGGCGAGAGTCAAGGAAAAGCCAGGGAGAGAGCCCGTAACCCGGATGGAGCGGGGCGGAACCCGGATTAGGGCATGGCGAAAAGCTACAAACATTTAATGCACGCAAAGCGGAGGAATATTTTCATGCAGATTACAATGCTTAAAGCAAAAATACATCGTGCCACAGTCACTCAGGCAGAGCTTGATTATGTGGGAAGTATTACGGTAGACGAAGACCTGCTGGATGCGGCAGGAATTCTTGAATATGAAAAAGTTCAGATTGTAGATATTAATAATGGAAATCGTTTTGAGACATATACCATTGCCGGAGAACGGGGCAGCGGTGTAATGTGCTTAAACGGAGCAGCGGCAAGATGCGTCAGCGTTCATGACAAGATTATTGTGATGGCCTATGCAGATATGACACCGGAAGAGTGCAAAGAACATCGTCCGACGGTTCTTTTTGTGGACGATGAAAACAAAATCAGCCGTATTACCAATTATGAAAAACACGGACGCCTGAGCGATATGGAGTAAACACGGCGTATTTACAGGCAGCCGCATGGAACAGGAGACGAAAAAGAAGAAAATGTTACAGGGAAAAACAGTTGTATTAGGCGTGACAGGGAGTATTGCGGCATATAAAATTGCCAATCTGGCAAGTATGCTTGTGAAGGCTCACTGTAATGTTCATGTAATCATGACAGAGAACGCAACGAACTTTATCAATCCGATCGCCTTCGAAACACTGACCGGACACAAGTGCATCGTAGATACCTTTGACCGGAATTTTGAGTTTCATGTCGGTCATGTGTCACTTGCTCAGCAGGCGGATGTACTTATGGTAGCGCCGGCGTCTGCAAATATTATCGGAAAAATGGCCCATGGTATCGCCGATGATATGTTAAGCACAACAATTATGGCCTGCAGTGGAAAAGTGCTGGTATCACCGGCTATGAATGTTCATATGTATGAGAATCCGATTCTGCAGGAAAATCTTCAGATACTGAAAAAACACGGATACGGAATTATTGAACCGGCAGTGGGCTACCTTGCCTGCGGCGATACGGGAGCAGGAAAAATGCCGGAACCGGAAGTGTTATTTCAATACATTTTAAAAGAAATCGCCTGTGAAAAAGATTTGCAGGGATTAAAAGTTTTAGTAACGGCTGGACCAACCAGAGAAGCCATTGATCCGGTACGATATATTACCAATCATTCGACAGGGAAAATGGGATATGCGCTGGCAAAAAGAGCAATGCTCCGGGGAGCAGATGTAACGCTGGTTTCCGGACCGGTTTCTATTGCGCCGGTTCCATTTGTAAAAACGATTCCGGTTGTCTCGGCGCAGGATATGTTTGAGGCAGTAAGAGACAATCTTAAGGAGCAGGATGTGCTGATAAAATCTGCAGCTGTGGCAGATTATCGACCTGCCAGTGTCAGCGATGAAAAAATGAAGAAAAAAGACGGGGATATGAGCATTGCCCTGGAACGTACCACGGATATCCTGCAGTATGTGGGAGAACACCGGACGGACGAACAGGTCATCTGTGGATTCTCTATGGAGACCCAGAATATGCTGGAGAACTCGAGAAAGAAATTAAAAAAGAAAAATCTTGATCTGATTATTGCTAACAATCTGAAAGAAAAAGGTGCCGGATTCGGGACAGATACCAACCGGGTGACCATGATTTCTGAAAAAGAAGAAATACAGCTTGGCCTTTTATCCAAGGATATGGTGGCGGATGAGATATTAAATTATATTATGAAAATACGTCGGGAGAAAATCTGAAAGAAAAATGCCGTCGGCGTAGAGGTGATATTTTGAGAAGAAAACAACAGATTCCAATTATCTATGAAGATGAATATATACTGGTTTGTGAAAAACCGGCGGGAATGCCGGTGCAGTCCGACCATTCGAGAGATATGGATGTGGAGACGGCCATCAAGCATCAGCTTTATGAGAAGCAGCAGGGAGAGGAAGAACCTTACCTCACAGCCGTTCATCGACTGGACCGCCCGGTAGGCGGATTGATGGTATTTGCCCGGACAAAAGAAGCCGCAGCCACCCTCAGTGAACAAATTCAAAAACATGAATTTGAAAAATGCTATCAGGCTGTCGTGTGCGGCGCATTACCGGATGATTTCGGAACATTTGAGGATTATCTTCTTCGGGACGGAAAAACCAACACTTCTTCTGTTGTGAAGAAGGGAACTAAAGGAGCCAAAAAAGCAATCCTTGATTATGAAATGATTGATGAGATTGAAACGAAGGAAGGAGTTCTTTCCTGGGTACTCATTATGCTTGAGACTGGAAGGCATCATCAGATTCGGGTTCAGTTTGCTTCCCGACATCTTCCGTTATACGGGGATACCAAATATAATCCGGCTTATCGTAATACCAAAAAGAAATATATGCAGCTTGGCCTGTATTCTACAAGACTGGCATTTGACCATCCAAAGACAGGAGAGAGGATGGTATTTAAAACCGAACCCCAGGGGGAGGCATTTGATAAGATGGATGTGGAGGCGTTTTAGCGCCTCTTTTTTGAGTACGGGATGATAAACGCAATTTGGTTTGAGTTGACAAATCTTCCCGGTTATTTTACAATAAAAAAACCTGTGAAAAATTGCCCGGGAGGGCTTTTCTATATGAATAGCGCATGGCCGAATCATGGAAAATGCGGCCTGTGCGCAGTATGGAGGAAAGGAAAGAATTATGGCGAAAGAAAAGAAGCTTGTGGAAGCGATTACCCCTATGGATCAGGATTTTGCCCAGTGGTATACCGATGTCGTTGTAAAAGCGGAACTGGTATCCTATTCTAATGTAAGAGGCTGTATGATTATCCGTCCAAGAGGATATGCAATCTGGGAGAATATTCAAAAAGAACTGGACAGAAGATTTAAGGAAACCGGCGTGGAAAATGTCTATCTGCCAATGCTGATTCCGGAAAGTCTTCTTCAGAAAGAGAAAGATCATGTGGAAGGCTTTGCCCCGGAAGTTGCCTGGGTAACACACGGTGGAGAGGAAGAGCTGCAGGAACGTCTCTGCATCCGTCCGACATCCGAGACGCTGTTTTGCGACCATGTGAAGGATATTGTGCATTCTCACCGTGATTTGCCGGTTGTATATAATCAGTGGTGTTCCGTGCTTCGCTGGGAAAAGACCACTCGTCCTTTCCTTCGTTCTGCAGAGTTTTTATGGCAGGAAGGCCATACCTTCCATGCAACGGCTGAGGAAGCAGAAGAGAGAACCAAACAGATGTTAAACGTTTACGCTGATTTCTGCGAAGAGATTCTGGCGATTCCTCTGGTAAAAGGAAAGAAAACCGATAAGGAAAAGTTTGCCGGTGCTGAGGCAACCTATACAATTGAAGCGCTGATGCATGACGGAAAAGCATTACAGTCCGGTACAAGCCACAACTTTGGTTCCGGATTTGCGGAAGCGTTCGGTATTCAGTATGCTAATAAAGAAAACAAACTGACACCGGTATTTGAAACATCCTGGGGAATGTCAACCCGTATTATCGGTGCGCTCATTATGGTTCACGGTGATGACAGCGGGCTGGTACTTCCGCCAAGAATTGCTCCGGTACAGACCATGATTATTCCGATTCAGCAGAAAAAAGAAGGCGTTTTGGATAAAGTTTACGAGATTCGCGATATGCTCAAAGGAGACTATTCTGTAAAAGTCGATGTTTCTGACAAATCTCCGGGATGGAAATTCAGCGAGCAGGAGATTCAGGGTATCCCTACCCGAATCGAAATCGGTCCGAAGGACATCGAGAAGAATCAGGCGGTTATCGTTCGTCGTGATACAAGAGAAAAGATTATCGTTCCAATCGATGAACTTCCGGTAAGACTTGGTGAAGTTCTCGAAGAAATGCAGAAAGATATGTATGATAAAGCCAAGGCTCATCTGGAGAGAAACACACACGTTGCTCACAACTGGGATGAGTTCCAGGAACTGTTAAATACAAAACAGGGCTTTATCCGTTCCATGTGGTGCGGCGAAAGAGAATGTGAGGAAGCCATCAAGGAAGAAACCGGCGCAACCACACGTTGTATGCCGTTTGACCAGGAAAAACATTCCGAAGTTTGCGTTCACTGTGGTAAACCTGCAAAATGCGAGGTTTATTTCGGAAAAGCGTACTAAATTTCAAAATAACAGGGGGTTTAATAAAGGGGCTGTTGCATCAATGTCGTTAACTAAGTGACATTGATGCGGTAGCCCCTTTTTTAATAAAGTGAGATGACTCGATAGAGGAATTTAGCAAATGCAGTCACTCGAAAAAGATCCACTTTAAGATGCGACAGCCCCCTTGTGCAATTATTAACTTCTGGGCGCCCCGCCCGGGGCGTACCAAAGAAAACAGCGTGGTGAACACCCCGCCATATAAGCCTTACGCCCTGGATTATAACATTGCGTCCAGCATAGCCTGAATACTTTCACCCATTTCTGCGGATAATTCCTGTGCGTTTTCAAGGCTGGTGCCTTTTACGCCGTAGTAGAATTTAATCTTTGGCTCGGTACCGGATGGACGAACACATAACCATGCGTCATCTTCCAAATCGTAGTAAAGAACGTTGGAGGCCGGAAGACCGGTTTCGGTTTCTTCGCCAGTTACGAGGTTGCGGATAGTTCCTGCCTGATAATCTCTTGCGGAAAGAACCTTGTATTTGCCGACAGCTGTCGGAGCCTCTGCGCGGAGAGTCTCAAGAATCTTCTGGATTTTCTCGAGGCCTTCGATACCTTTTAAGGTAACGGATTTGATGTCGTCAAGGTAGTATCCGTATTTTTCGTACATGTCAATCATGGCATCCCACATGGTCTTGCCCTGTTCTTTGTAGTAGCAGGCAGCTTCACATAAAGCCATGGTTGCAACGATGGCATCCTTGTCTCTTGCATGAGTTCCAATCAGGCAGCCGTAGCTTTCTTCGAGACCGAAAAGGTAGGAGCCCTGGTGAGCGTTTTCCATGTTGAGAATCTCTTTGCCAATCCACTTAAAGCCGGTAAGAACTTCTACGAATTTTGCGCCGTATGCTTTGGCAATGGCAGGAACCATATTTGTGGTAACGATGGAGGAGATAACCTCTCCGCCTTCCGGAATGCCGCCCTGTGCCGCAATCTGGCTTAAGGTGTATTCGCATAAGAGACAGCCGCTCATATTACCGGTCAGTACGTGGTATTCACCCTGGCTGTCCTTAACATAGCAGCCGAGACGGTCTGCGTCAGGGTCAGTAGCAAGAACAAGGTCTGCATCCTTTTCTTTGGCGAGAGCAAGGCCAAGTTCGAAGGCTTCCTTTGCTTCCGGGTTTGGATAGCTTACGGTCGGGAAGTTGCCGTCCGGCAGCTCCTGTTCCGGAACAACGTAAACATTTTCAAAGCCCAGCTCATGAAGAACCCGTCTTGCAGGGATGTTACCGGTTCCGTGAAGCGGTGTGTATACGATTGTGATATCTTTTTGCATTTTGTCAATGGCAGCCTGATTCTTAATCTGTTTTTTCAGAGAAGCCATATATTTGTCATCGATATCTGCGCCAATTACCTTGTAAAGTCCGCTGGCCATAGCGTCAGAAGCAGACATGGTCTTAACGGTTGATAAATCTTCGATAGCAAGAACCTCAGCAGTTACACCGGCATCGTGTGGAGGAGTAAACTGTGCACCGTCTTCCCAGTAAACCTTGTAGCCGTTATATTCCGGAGGGTTGTGGCTGGCGGTAATGTTAATACCGGCGATACATCCGAGTTCACGAACTGCGAAGGAAAGCTCAGGAGTTGGTCTTAAAGATTCAAATTTGTAAGCGGTAATTCCGTTAGCAGCCAGAACACGTGCAGATTCATCTGCAAATTCCGGAGACATACGGCGGGAGTCATAAGCGATTGCCACGCGGTTGTCTTTTTTGCCCTGTTTTAAAATGTAGTTTGCCAGACCCTGTGTCGCACGGCGAACCACATAAATATTCATTCGATTAATACCGGCACCGAGAACACCGCGAAGACCTGCGGTACCGAAAGCAAGATTTGTGTAAAATCTTTCTTTTATTTCATTTTCGTCGTCTTTGATTGCGCGAAGCTCTTCCTTCGTTGCTTCGTCAAAGTATGGGTTTGATAACCATTCGTTATAAACATCCATGTAACCCATTGTTCATCCTCCTTAAAGATATTAATATTATGTAGGAACAGAGCGGTCAATATTTCAGAAGGAGTCTCCCGCTTCAAGCGCGCAGAGCGCTAAGCGGTGGGAAATAAACTAGTTTCAGTAGCGGGTGACAATCCCTTCTGAAATGTTAAGCCTCCGGCGGATTGCAGAGATGTGCATTAGAAATTTGTCATGCTAACGCATGACGCGCATCTCGCAGCAAGAACGCCGAGGCGTTCTTGAATAAATGGAAGAAAGGATGTGTTTATCGTTGAGAAGTAGTGGAGTTCTCATGCATATTTCATCACTTCCTTCTCCCTATGGGGTGGGAAGTATGGGACGGCCTGCTCGCGACTTTGTTGATTTCTTAAAAAAAGCAGGACAGACCTGGTGGCAGATTCTTCCGGTCTGC
>JALEIY010000097.1 GCA_022769785.1 Eubacterium sp. | reverse complement strand
AAACAGATGAGAATAAATCTTCCCGTTTTTCAGAAGTTCCTGTATCGTTTCACGCTTTCCAATTCGAAGCATTTCCTCTTTATCTTCTTCTATCACAACTTTTTCTACATAAACCTCATAGGTTTTATCAAAAGGAAACTCTGTGCCTTCTTCCAGATGAAAAAGCTTCTGAATTTCTTCTAAAATCCGATATGGGATTGCTGTATTCTCTTTCAGGTCCACATAATAAACCGAATGATATTCTTCACTCAATACCCGAAGCATATCATCATAACGATGCCTTTGCTTCTCCTCTTTTAACAGCTTCGTCTGAAGGCGCAGTTTTTCCTCTGCTTCCTTTTGTCTGGCTTTACTTACTTCTTCCGCCTTCTGCTGCTCATAATGAGCAATCTCATTGGCTTTCAGCTGTCGGTAAATCACAATAAATACAAGAAGCATTACTGTAACAATTACCGCAATCTGAATCAGGCTGGCAAGAATAAAATTATCACCGATACTTTCAATCCGTTTATCAATAATGTTTTCATTAATAAACACCGCAAGATACCAGTCCGTTCCCGTAATCGGTCTGTAATAGAAATAATCATGACGCTTTCCGTTCATAAATGAAGTAAACCCGGATTTTCCTTCTTCCAGATTCTTTTTTAGCTCACCCAGAGAATACCCTTCATCAAAGGTTACTCCTTCTTCCAGAAATGTCAGAAGATTATCCTGTGAAGCAAGATCCCCGAATTCTGTTTTCGTAAGAAAGCTTCCGTCGCGGAACAGTATATTGCAAAATGTCTGATTCTTATCCGTCTGCATAGATATACTGTCCAGAATATTATCCATATTGATGCCTGAAAAGCATGCCGTAATTTTTTTATTCCGGAAAACCGTATCTTTTACCGGTATCGCAATAATAACCATATTTTTATTGCCGTAAATCTGGCTGACTGTGACTACAGGCTCCGTAATCTCCTCAGACAAAAATCCGAATCTGGATATTCCGGCATATGTACTGGTTGCGGTATACACCATGCCATCTTCATCTACCATGGCAAACATATCAAGACTGTTAAATGACTGAACAAAGGAAAGATATTCCCTTAAGGAATCTGTACTTTCCAGATCTTTCTCCGTCATTTCCGAAATTGCGGACTCCATCTGATACTTGCGTTCATTCAGATTTGCTGTAATAACATCTGTTCTTCTTTCTGCCAGTTCCTCCAGATAGAATTCTGTTAATGAATAAATTGCCTCATCCGTCTGATACTGGGCAAAACCTCCCATGAAAACAGAACTTCCCACCAGTATGAGGACCACAGTAAGTGCTCCCAGAATCAGCGGAAAACGAAAAGATTTCTGTTCATTTGTTTGAATTAAATCATTTGCTGTCATTGCCTTCTTTCCACTCCCGTTTTCCCATCATGTATTTTCTTTCCGAACTCTTCGTTTAATAAAACCTCAAAATC
The DNA here is from genome assembly GCA_022769785.1 of Eubacterium sp. Classification (GTDB taxonomy): domain Bacteria; phylum Bacillota; class Clostridia; order Lachnospirales; family Lachnospiraceae; genus Anaerobutyricum. The sequence goes on along the minus strand of JALEIY010000097.1, from coordinate 17,304 downwards.
CTGACCGGACATTGGTCGGGCAAAATAATATCCCTGAGCATATTCACAACCCAAATCTCTTATTCGAACCATCTGCTCATAAGTCTCTATTCCTTCTGCGACTACCTGAAGATTCTTCCAGTGCGCCAATTCTACAATAAAACGTAAAATTCCCTTATCCGCCGGTTTGGTCATTTCACTTCGTATAAATCCCATATCAAGTTTTAAAATATCCAACTCCATCTGATTTAACAGATTCAGAGAGGAATAACCGCTTCCAAAATCATCCAGTTCAATAATGAATCCTTTTTTTCGAAGCTTTTCAACCATACGGAGAATCTCTTTTGGATTTTCCGTATAAGCACTCTCTGTAATCTCCAGATGAAGATAGTTCGAAGTTAATCCATATTTTGTTACCAGACTGCTAAGAACATCCTGCAAATCCATCTGATAAAAATCTGCCCGGGATACATTGACCGAAACAGGCAATACCGGATACCCCTTTTCTTTCCAGCGCTTCATCCACAAACAGGTTTTTTCCCACACAAACTGATCCAGTCGGGAAATAAAACCGTTCTTTTCAAAAAGTGGAATAAACTCTCCCGGCGAAATCATTCCTCTGATTGGATAATTCCATCGAATCAGTGCTTCCGCACCCGCAATTTTCCCGGTTCCAAGGTCATTTTTCGGTTGAAAATAAACCTCAAACTGTTCTTTTTCCAGAGCTGTCTCCATATCTTCAATAATTTCCTGTTTTCGAAGGAGTTCATCCCGCATTGCTTCATCATAAACAGCAAAATGGTTCATATACTGTCCTTTGATACTGTCTGCCGCAAAAATCGCACGGTCACACATCTGCTCTACCGACACCGAGCGGTCTATAATCCTGTATATGCCCCATTTCAGACTCAGATTTTTTGCATTCGGCAAATCATTAATCTTTCTGTCTAATTCGAGAAACATTTCATCATCATATTCGGCCGTACGTTTTCTCAGCCATACAAAACGGTCTGCCCAGAAACGACAAACCAGTTCCTTTCTGTCTGCCAACTGGGTAAAGCAAAGAGCAATCATCCGCAAAAGCCGGTCTCCCGCATACACGCCAAATGCGTCATTAAACAGTTTAAAATTCTCTATGTTACAACATATAATATCATATTCTTTTTGCGGATTTTCACGCAGCAGTTCCCTTACTTTATGACAAAAAAACTCTTTACTGTAAAGTCCTGTGAGCCGGTCATATTTAAACTGATTCGCCAGCGCAGCGGTTTCCCGAAGATTAATGATGCTTGCTACTCTGTGCAGAATAATCTGAGGCCGATACGGTTTTGGTACAAAATCGGTGGCGCCATAGGCCAGTGCTTTCAGCTCATCCTCCTCGCTGTCTCCCTGAGTCATTACAATGACCGGAATGACGGAATACTCCGGAACTGCTTTCATCTTTTTCAGAAATGTATATCCATCCATCACCGGCATCATCACGTCCAGCAAAATCAAAGCAATCTCATCTTTATACTTTTTCAGAATATCCAGTGCTTTCTGCCCGTTTTCTGCCTCCAGCACCTTATACCGGTCTTCCAGAATCTCCATCAATATCTCCCGATTCAATTCATTGTCCTCTACGACTAAAATCTGTTTATTTTTCACTTTTTCAGGTCCTCACGATCTTTTTTCTGTCAAGAAAAGCCATTTTAGCATCTGCATAAATCATATACCTTACTGTTTTATGTCTGTAGCTAAAATGGCCTTTTGTGAAATTTGAAATGACAGTATATATTTTATTTACCCTTTATTCTATATGATTATAATATCATTTCTCGACATAAACTTCAATTAATTTCCTTTTTTTGTCATACATCATTACATTTATTTTTTTGTCATTTTTTATGACTTTTTTATATTTTCCTGTCATCATCTGCTTGTAGAAACAATTATTCTATTGTATCATAAATATCAGAAGGAGGTGTATTTATGACTTTTCATGAAAAATTACAGTTTTTAATGAAAATTACCCAGACAACCAATAAAGACCTGGCGGAAAGTATTTCCGTGGATCCTTCTTTAATCAGTCTGTTTCGCAGCGGGCGGCGGAAAATGCCCCGCAATCATAATCACATAAAGAAAATGGCTGCCTATTTTGCCCGGAATATCAATGCCGATTATCAGCGTCAGGCAGTTTCGGAAATGCTGGATATCCCGATGATACGTTCAGACTATCCTGCTTCCAAAATAGAACAATTGCTTTACGAATGGCTTCGCGGGGAAGTTGACCCTGTATCCATGCTGCTGAACACGCTTAATGAAGTATCGGTCACTCCTTCAGAGATTTCCGGTTCGTTTTCCCCTTCGAAGTCTGATGCTGTGCCTCAAAAAAGCTCTGTTCCGGAAAATCAGTTTTTCTTCGGAAACAGCGGAAAACTGGAAGCATTTCGTCAGCTCGACAAACTGATGCCGGAATCTGCCTCTTCGTTTGAATTTCTTGTAATATCGGCTGAATCTATGGATTGGCTTATTGATGATTACTCTCTCCGCAAAAATTTTATGACCAGATTCATATCCTCTCTGAATCATGGTATGCGGGTTCGTCAGATTATGCCTTCCTTGAATCTGTTGAGTCGATGCGTGGATTCCATCCGGCAATGGCTCCCCCTGTATGCTACGGGACAGGTCAAAGCTTATTACTATCCAAGACTTCGCGACAATCTTTACTCCCGAAGTATGATGATTATCCCGGGTGTCTGTGCCATGGTATCTACATCTATCGGACCGGATTATGCCGAACATACTACCGTACTGACTACCAACCAGCAACTGATTGAAGCATATGTCAAAGAGTTTTATTCGCTTCTCTCTCAATGCAAACCGGCACTTAGAACCTTCACAGATTTTGATGTTGCAACAGAATGTTTCCGCAAAATATTTTATCAGAACCGTGATATTCTTCAGATGGTCAGCCCTTTATCCGCCCCTTCCGCTCCGCCTTCTCTGTTAAAGGATTGTATCGACAGTACAGATAACAAAAAATGCCTGGATACTTATCGCCTTTACCTGGATGCCTCGGATTTTTTTGAAACCCGATTACAATCTAATATCTATGTAGATATTTCACGGCTTCCTACTGCGGAAGAGATTACGAAGGAGGAACTCCCGATAATTCTTCCTTATAAATTAGCTCCGGACCAGCCATGTTACACACCAAAACGCTATGTCCTCCACCTTCGAAATATTCTTCGTCTTTTAAATCAGTACGAGAATTACCATTTTGTTCCGCTGGATGACCAGTTTCTGTATGCTTTTAATCTGATTACTGCAGAGGGCAATACTGCCATGCTTATTAAAACTTCGCAGCCTGCACTTTTTCTGGAAATTGACCGTCCGATGATTGTACAGGCCTGCCAGGAATATTTATACCGACAGGCCGGGCAAATTGGCTACAAAGGGATTTACCGTGAAAAAACCAAATCCCGAATCCGGTCATTAATTCAGGAGGTGGAATTTCTCTCGAAGTAGAGCGGCATCCTTCTGGTACAGACAAAAACATCTGTGATTTTTATTACCGTTTCTATCTCCTGCACTGGCAATCGGTCTGTGCAGGATTATCCAACAATTTTCCGTCCCTGTCAAAACGGGAACCATGACAGGGACATTCGTAGGTCTCTTCTTCTGCATTCCATGCAAGGCGGCAGCCAAGGTGGGGGCACTGTCTTACCACCGTACCAGAACCGGCTTTTCTATGCCGTTTCTTTGCCGGAAGCAAACGTTTTCCAAAGGCAGCCGCTGTATGCAGACTATGAGTGCAAATCTTTCCGGCGGCCCTGATGGTAATCCCCCTGTCCGGAGCAAAAATATCTGCACCGACACAGGGGTTCCCTGTAATTTTTCCGGCAAGAATCCGGGCACTGACCATAGAAGAAGTCATTCCCCATTTGCCAAATCCGGTTGCCACATACCAGTTCGGTGTTTTTTTTGAATAATTTCCTATATAAGGGATTCCATCCGGGGTAATACAGTCCTTCGCCGACCAGAACTGGCTGACCCTGCAATCCGGCCACATATTCTTAGCTTCTTTTAAAAGGACTTCCCCGTTTTTCTTTTTCATATCTGTTCCGCTTCGGTGTGACATTCCTCCCAACAGTAAAATATCTTCTTCCCCCCGAAAAGAAAGCCCATCTTTGTCGATTCCAAGATAATATCCCTCCGGAATCCATGTATTTTTGAGGGCAAGCACCAGACTTCTCTCCTGATACATCCTGGTGAAATAGAATCCCGGAATATTGATAAACGGATAATGCGATGCAAATACTATATTCTTGGCGTGAATATTTCCCCTGTCGGTGTATACGATATGCTTCTGCACCCGAAGCACCCTGGTATGCTCATATACCGTTACTTTGTCAGATAACTGTGTCAGGAACTCCAGGGGATGGAATTTTGCCTGTCTTTCAAAACGCATGACTCCTGCAACGGCAATGGGCAATTCACAGTCTTTTTCAAAGCTTGCCGAAATCCCTGCTCTTTTGGCGGCTTCTGTCTCTTTTTGCAAAAGCTCCGTATCGGTACAGGAATACAAAAAAGCCGGGCAACGTGTAAAATGACATTGTATTTTTTCTTTTTTTATAATCTCTTCATAAGCCTCTATGGCTTCTTCATTGAATCTGGCATACTGCGATGCTGTTTTCGCTCCGGAGCTTTTCTCCAGCCGGTCATAAATCAGATGATGTTGAGATGTGACCTTGGCCGTTGTCCCTGAAGTCTGTCCGCTCCCTACCTGGTCTGCTTCCAGTACCGCAACCGGAACTCCTTCATTTTGTAACATCCATGCAGTCAGTATCCCTGCCATGCCTCCTCCGATTACAACCGTATGAATCTTCCGATCTCCCGGCAGAGGCGTCCTTGCTTTTCTCTGTATTCCCCGTGTCCATATAGAATCCATCGCTTCACCTCGTTTATCACTTATTATATCCCGGTCGCCGGATTCTCCATAACTCCCCCTGTTTTGTCACAAAACCTTTTCCTGTTAAGACAACTCCTCCGGTATCCTTTCTATATAGCAGATATCATCAATGGGTATTCTTTTCTCGTCCACTTTCAGATATCTGGAAGAATAATCAACTTTATCAAAAATCCCGTTTCGGTGCTCATACTCTCCTCTTCGGAAATAGACTACGGTAATCTTATCTCCCTCACGAAGCTCCCAAAGTACACGGTCAAGCATCTCCAGCCGGTCTTCACATAACTCTTTTCGCGATACCTTCGGACTTTCCATAACACGAAGAGCTTCGTCATATCCCTTGAGTGCCGAAAAAGGCATAAACTGCTTCGCTCTTCTGACCCGGTCCATTTTTACTTTATATGCCACTGCGATGTCCTCCAATCTGCTGATTTCTCTGTATGGTAGTTGCCCCCTCTTCCAGATTCATCCCTTTTAAAACCGCATTTTTCCCGAATCTTTTTTTGATGGAAAGCATAGCTTCCTGCAATCGTCTTTCCCTCTCCATCTCTTTTGTATCGTAAAAAAGACTATACTGGTAACAGCCTTCTTTCACCAGACGATTGAAGCTCAGAATCACTCTTCGAATCGGGATGCCGGGCTCCAGTATCCGGTCATACAGCTGTGCTGTATGGGAAATGATTATCCTTGAGGAACTGGTCGGTTCCGGCAGCTTCACAGTTCCCCGGTCATATTTTCTGTTATGCTTTCTCGAATATCTGACATAAAGGGTTACCGATTCTGTCACCAAACCTTTTTCCACCAGATCCAGGCAGAGAAGGTCTGCCATCTCCTTAACTGCCAGCTTCCCTTTTTCCGGTTCATAATCTTCCGGAAAAACCTGACCGCTGGACATACAGTTCGTCTCTGGGCGATATGCTTTAATATCTTCCATACGGACAGTCTCTTTTCCCCAGGCATGGTCAATAAGCAATTCCGCATCCACACCGAAAATCTGATACAGATATTGCTCATCCGCTCTTGCCAGGTCTCCCATCGTCGTAATACCCATAGCTGCAAGTCTCCGTGCAATGCCCTCTCCGATTCTCCAGAAATCCGTAATCGGCTGATGATTCCACAAAGTATTACGATAGCTTTCTTCTGTCAGCTCCCCGATGCGGTCTTTCGTATGCTTTGCCGTAATATCCAGCGCAATTTTGGCAAGATAGAGATTGGTTCCTATCCCGCAGGCCGCAGGGATTCCTGTCTCTTTATAAATGTCTTCCATGATAGCTTTCGTTAATTCTCTGGCAGACATCTGATACAACTCCAGATAATCGCCAAGAGAAAGAAAAACCTCATCAATGGAATACACATGGATATCCTCTCTTGCTATATACTTTAAATAGATTCCATAAATTCTGGCGCTGTAATCAATGTAGAGCTGCATTCTCGGAGGTGCCATGATAAAATCCACATCTTTCGGTATCTCGAAAACGCGGCAACGATTCTTTACCCCTTTTTTCTTCATGGCAGGAGAAACCGCAAGGCAAATCGTCTTATCGGTCCGCTCCGGATCTGCAACTGCCAGATATGCCGTCATAGGGTCCAGTCTTCTCTCCACGCATTCCACAGAAGCATAAAAAGACTTAAGGTCAATGCAGGCATAGATTGCTTCCTGTTGTCCTTCATCCTCTGCTGTAATCTCATTCTGCTTCATCTCATCACCCCGCGTCATAAATAATAGGGAACTGCCGCCTTCCCTTCGGCAATACCAGCATGTACTTATTATGAATCATCTTCCGATAATTATCCCTGAATTATGTGATATCTCTTATTCGAAAGTATGTTCTGAACGTGTGTTCGTTCTTATTATATGCATCTTTCTCATAAAAGTCAATGATCTCTTACATGAAATAATTTCCTATCAATAAAAAACGCTTCAACGGTTTTGCTGCGAAATAAAAAAAACCGGCAGTACCAAAACGGTACCACCGGTTTTCTATTTAAGCAGATAAATAATTCGTCTTTTGTATACGGGCTGTTCTACATGCTACGCATTAATATTAGTAGATATCGTCTGGTCCTTTTGCGGACATCAGGCTAACACCAAACCACTTTTTGTAGTTTGCTGCAAGATACAGACAGAAGAGAAGACCAACAACTGCGAAGATTAAGTTCAGTCCAAGACTTGATCTACTTGCCAGACCTTCATCACCATAGGATTTAACTAAAGCACTTGTAATAACAGGCATTACATATCCTGCAAGACCCATTAATGTGTAGTAAATACCAAGGTTACGTCCTTTAGGACCCGGATGGAATTCGTTGATAAGAGTAACACCACACTGAAGAGCGCCACCTGCAGCGAAGAATCCGATTGCGAAAGAAGTAATCTGAATAATTGTTACGTTCTTGGTTAAAATAACTAATGCATAGAAGATGATAGAACCACAAAGGTCAATGATGAGGATCTTTAATGTTCTCCATCTGAATTTAGCCATTGCAAATGCCCAAATCAGTACGGCTGCCAGAGAACCTGCTGTGTAAAGGGAAGTAAGACCTGCAGAAACAGCATCGCTCATACCAACATAAGTTAAACCGTAACGTGTAAGAAGCTGCTGAGCGGAGTACATGGTTGCCATGTTAATGAATCCCATGATTGCCAGCGGAACAACGAGCCACTTAGGAGCTGGAGTTTTAAAACGATCCATAGCAATCTGTGCGTCATGGTCAAGACCTTTTTTCTGTTCAGCTGCAACACCTGCTGCTTTTCTTTCTTTCATCTCTTCATCATAGGAATATGGAGCGATAGCAGCGATGATAAGAAGGATAACGGACATAACAACAGGAACAATAAGACCAACCTTCCAAGCGGTTCCGCCTGCATTACGAAGGGAAACAACCAGCATCGGGTAAATCAGACCGGATACGGAGATAAATCCTTTGATAAGGATAGTAGCAGCACCCGGAGCTTTAATCCAGCTTTCCTGAGCTGCTGCGTAAAGACATCCATCAAAGAAGGAAGTTGCAGCACCTGCCAGGAAGGCAAGAACACAAGCTACTGTGAAGTTTGTTGTCATTAAACATCCGCCGAAGAATACAACGTACATGATGGCACCGATTACTGCCATTGGACGTCTACCAATCTTATCGGAAATTTCACCACAAATCCATACTGTAACAAATTTTGCAAGTCCTGTGTAAGCGATTGCGCTGTAAACACCGGCTGCGTCAGTTCCCCACTGAGCTGCCAGAGCATCCAGGTTCTGTGAAAGAACGATAGCCTGGATACCATGAGTTAAATATGCAAGATATACAACTGCAAGAGTCAGAAAATATTTTTTAGCTCTCATACATTTTCTCCTTTCATTTGTTTGTAAATACAGCGTGTATACAACCAATTATTTTGATCTTTATGATCTTTTCCTGCTCATTCTTACCTGGGAAAAAATAATAAGCCCAAGAAGAACTACCAATACCAGTGAAAATGGACTGGTAAAGATATCAACAATCATTCCTCCGACAGAGCCGGCACTCATAACCGCTCTTCGAAGATTCAGCTCCAGGTTTGGTCCAAGAATCAAACCAAGAACCAGAGGACCAACCGGATAATCGTAACACTTCATGAAGTATCCGATAATACCGAAAACAACGGTCCATACAATATCAATCACATTGCCGCCGATGGAGTAGCTTCCGATAATGGAGATAACCATGATAAGAGGCATCAGAATCTCTCTCGGAATCTCAACCAGCTTACTGAAGATTCTGATACCGGTCAGACCGAATATCAGAAGGAAAACATTACCCACCAAAAGCATGATTGCCAAAGTGGAAAATAATTTCGGCTGTGTACTCATAATCATCGGGCCCACACGGATATTGTGGATAGACAATGCTCCGATCATAATAGCAGTAACAGAATCTCCCGGAATACCAAGCGTAAGCATTGGGATTAAAGCACCGCCGACTGCTGCGTTATTGGCAGATTCCGGTGCCACGATACCCTCGTAGGCTCCCTCTCCCAACGGTACTTCCGGATTCTTTACTGTCCGTTTGGCGGCATCATAAGCCATCAGTGCCGCCAGGTCGCCGCCGGCTCCCGGAAGAGCTCCGACAACGGTTCCAATTAATGAGCTTCTTAAGCTCAGAGGTATCATTTTTAATAATATAGATTTTGGAGGGCGCATCTCCGAAACATTCTGCTTTACAATCGGGCGGTCACGGTGAAGAAGCTGGAAAAGGGCTTCTCCGATACCAAACATACCAATCATAACCGTAATGTAACTGAGACCGGTACGCATATCCGAAACTCCGAAAGTAAATCTTCCGAGACCGGTAATTGCGTCTGTACCGACAACTCCAAGCATCAGACCTACTGCTGCTGCAAATATACCCTTTATGGCTGATTTACCGCCCAGACTTCCCACAAGCATCAGTCCCATGAGAAGCAGAAGCAAATAATCCTTCGGGCTGAAGGATAAAGCCACTTTTGAGATATAAGGTGCGGCGATAACCATGATTATCAGACCAAACATTCCTCCGAATACGGACATGATGGTACTGACTGCAATCGCTTTTCCCGCTTCTCCCTTCTTTGCCAGCGGATACCCATCAAAGGTTGTTGCAACCGCTGCAGGAGCACCCGGGATATTTAAAAGGATTGCAGCACGGGAACCTCCGTACACACCACCTACCCAGACACCCATCATCAGTGCCAGGGCAGAATTTACATCCCAGCTATAGGTCATTGAAATCAACAGCGAAGCCGCCATTGTAACTGAGAGGCCTGGAATCGCTCCGATATATATTCCGGCAAATACACCTATTCCTACATATACAATTTGCATTAACATTGTAGACATATCGACCGTCTCCTTTAAGGCATAATAACGCTAAACAGATACTTAAATACAAGCAGTATCATAAACGTGCTTATATAGGAAATCAGTACAGCGTGTTTCCAGTTATCTCTCTTTAAGTAGAAAATTGCTGCGAACAAAAACAGCAAAGTAGCTGCCACATAATGAATGTAAATGATTCCCACCACATAAAGGAGGAGCATTATGATAAATGCGACAATGACAGGATCAAATACCTTCTTTGTTGTGTCAATCTCATCCTCCGACGGATGTTTTCCGATGGCAACTGCAATCGCCAATACCAGGCAGATTACAGCAATAAAAATCGGATAACCTCCCGGAGAAGTTGCCGTCAGTTCCGAAAACGGAACAATAAACAGTGAACCAATCAGGAACACGAGAGATACAACTACCATAAGATAAGTATATTTTTTCTCACCTTTCATCTATACTCCCTCCTATTCCATTCTTGGTATCGAGAAGTCCGCAGGAGAATATTCTGTCTGTCCTGCGTCATAGAGCAGCCAGGTTGTTACCTGCTGCCATTTTTTAATGTAGGCACTCGCCTCATCGCCGGAAATACCGAGAGGGGTAATGTAGTTTTCAGCCATAAATTTCTGAAACTCTTCATGTTCCCATCCCTTACGGAAAGCCGCACTTAATGTTTCTTTCACTTTATCCGAGCAGTCATTATCCACGAAAACTCCCACGAAGGTTCCCCAAGGGAAATAATCAGAATACTCCGGATAACTTTCACAGATGGTCGGCGAATCCGGTTCATTTACCAGACGCTCGTTCGAGAATACCGTTAAAATTTTAACACTTTTATCGGCAACATAGTCTACAGCTGAGGAATAGTTAACAACCGTTACATCAGCGTTTCCACCAAGAAGTGCCGTTAAAACACCGGCATCTCCTTCAAAAGGAACCTGATTAAACGATATACCACTCGTTGCCTCTATCATTGACGCTACATTAGAGGTGAGACCTCCGGCACCTGTGGTAGCAAGGTCAATCTTGCCCGGATTCTTTTTGGCATCTTCAAAAAGTTCCTCCACAGTATTGTACTGCGAATCAGCAGCAACGACAATAACGCCTGTCTGCTGACCCGCAATAATTACCGGATAATAATCATCATAATCCACATTGGAAATTCCCATTACCTTATAAAGAGGTGGGTTCTCCGAATTAAATAATAATGAATATCCGTCACTCTGCTGTCGCTGAACAAATTCGGTGGCAACACTTCCTGTCGCGCCGGTTTTATTCTGAATAATGATATTCGTTCCCAGCGCTTCTGCTGCATAGATAGATAATGAACGGCTCACTGTATCTGTCGGGCCTCCTGCTCCCCAGGCCACATATCCGTTGATGTTACCATCCGGATACTCTGCGGTATAGGATCGTACGGTTCTATAAATCTCTGAAGCCGCCACAACCGTACTGACAATAAACAGAAGACATACTATTATCTTATTTAATTTTTTCACCCATTCATCTCCTGACAGAGTATATATTACATTGTTTTATGCACCAAGACTTTTTTTGCCCTGCACAGCACCTTCTGCAATATATTCTTCGATCTCGGCATCACTGTAGCCAAGCTCGCTCATAATTTCTTTTGTATCAGAGCCCTGTGCTTTTGTAACTGTAACACTCGGTTTGAAGCTTCCGAATTTAACCGGGTTCATAGGAATGTTACGTTTACCGGACGGACAGTCAAGCTTGGTCATAACATCGTTTGCCCAAACCTGTTCATCTTCATAAATATCATTTGGCTCCATACAAATTTCACAAGGAACATCGTTCTCCTTAAAAATCTTCAGGATGTCTTTCAGGTCAAATTTTGCAATGGCTTCATCAAGGATTTCAACAACTTCTCTGTTTTTGCCAAGTTCATTTAAGTGGTCACAGTTGCAGTAATCCGGATGGTCCACCAGATCCTCTCTTCCTACGAGAGTCATTACTTTATTGTAATCACGGTCATATTCAGGAGCACACATAGCAAGCAGTTTTTCGTCTCTGGTACGATAAACATTATTTGTCGGGCAGATAACTTCAAAACGGCTCTTTGGATACTGGTTTCCGTACTGTGCGGATACCATACCTGTGCTGAGCATGAATACAGCTGCATGATGAAGGCTTACGGTTACTTTATCACCTTTTCCGGTACGATTTCTGTTAAACAGAGCCGCACAGATACCGGAAGCAAGGCAAAGGGAAACCTGGAAATCTCCGAATCCGTTTGTAGGAATCATCGGAGCGCTTCCTTTGTTAACAGTAGTTCCGAATACACCACCACGGGCCATATAACAGGTTACGTCAAAACCGGCACTGTCTTTTTCCGGACCTTCTTCTCCATATCCAAGACACTGTGTCCATACAACACGAGGATATTTTTCTGATACGGTCTCATAGTCAAGTCCCAGTTTCTTTAAAGATTTGGAACGGATATTTGTGATAAATACGTCTGCTTCCTGCAGAAGCTTATCCATAACTTCCTGTCCTTTTGGATTTTTCAGGTTAACCGTCATGAATCTCTTATTCATGTTGGACATATCAAATCCAAGGTTTTCTTCGTCTGTATAAGGCATTCCGAACACAGCACCCTGTGTACGTCCAGGATCACCTTTTCCTGCCTCAACTTTGATTACATCAGCACCCCATTCACCGAGAACACGTGCACAGGTCGGAGCAGCAAGGTAGGTAGTCAGATCCACCACCTTAATACCTTCTAATGGTTTCATATTAAATCTCATCCTTTCCATATAACCTCAAGTACGTCCATTCCGATTATCGTTCGGAATGGACGTGTTGAGATTCAATATTTCATTTACAAATTCAGGAACAAATCAAATATGTAAATTATTTGTTGCCATATTCGATGCGTCCGCCGCATTTGTCAAGGCCACGGAATGCTGTCAGTCTCTGTACTGTACGAGGTCCTTCTTCAAGCCACATAGCACGGCAGTCACGATACAGACGTTCTACTGGGCCGTAATCGGAACCATCAGGTCTTCTTACACCGTTGTTATCTTCGAAGTAACCAATACCACCGAAGATCTCAAGCATAGCGTCAGATACTTCACGAACAACGTCGATGGAGAAGAGTTTACACATAGCAGCTTTCATATCGATGTTCTTTCCAGCATCGTAATCTTCTGCGAAATCCCAGATGCTCAGACGAAGAGCATTGATCTTTGTACCCATATCAGCGATTGTCTGCTGAATAGCCTGTCTCTTGCAAAGAGGTTTTCCGAATGTTACACGGTCATGAGCACGAGCGATTGTCATCTCGAGCATACGCTGAGCCATACCAAGGTTGGAAACAGCGATATGAGCACGGGAAACTGCTAAGGAGTGCATTGCAACTTCAAGTCCCTGTCCTTCTTTACCAAGGAGGAATTTCTTATGAACTCTCATGTTAGTGAACTTTAAGTCAGCATGTCCTGCACCACGGCAGCCCATCATGTGAGACATTGGAATGATTTCAAAACCTGGTGTGTTAACGTCTACGAAGAAAGCGGAAAGGGATTCGTCTTTGTCAGAATCCGGATCAGTTTTTACGATCAGGTATGTGAAATCGGAGCAGTCTGTATGGGAGATCAGAGTTTTTTCACCATTGATGATGTAGTAATCTGGATCTTCCGGATCTTTCAGAGCGATTGTGTGAAGGTCAGCACCTGTACCACCTGTTCTCTCTGTAAGAGCGAAGTTAACGTAGATTGTCTTGTCCTGGAATTTGTCCATGTACTGAGCTTTTAATTCTTCGGAACCGAAGTCATCAAGGATTCTCCAGTCAAGGTCAGCTGCATGATGAAGATGCATACGCATTCCACCTGGTCCACGGGAGAACTCTTCCTGAACCATTAAAATCTGTTTTTCGCTAAGACCAAATCCGCCGTACTTCTCTGGAAGAGCGAAACGATATAAGTCGTTCTTAATTGCCAGGTCGTAGAATTCCTGTGGGAAAGTGTTTGTGATTTCGATTTCTTTCTGCATTTCATCGAATGGACCTTCAGCCAGTTCACGAATCTGGATCAGGTAATCCTGAAATTGCTGTTCTGTTAATTTCATGTTTTTGTCCTCCTTTTTTTTGTATAAACCAAATGTTTTAACAGCGAACTTTATATCCACTGACTTAATTATACTTTTACACATTGACAAGTTCAAATCGTTTTTTATTGAGTTAATCGGGGAAAATATAACAAAATTCTATGATTAATAAGCTGCATTTATAACACTATTTAATAAAATAGTAGAAAGTCCCCTGCTCTTCCTTTCTGTATATTGTTTTTTCTGCATACAAATGCTCCAGATGGGCAAAGGCTTCCCCTGTTGCAAACCATTTCTGTGTAATCGCAAAGCGCTTAAAATCGCCGCCTGCATAATCCCAGCGCATTCCTTCCGCCACCTGGCATACATTCATCGGTTTTTGTTTGGCTGAAAGTAAATCAAGGACTTCATCGAGCCTTCTTCTGTGATGCTCGAGAAGCTCCCTGATACGCTCTCTCATATCAGGCACAAGATTTCTGTGAGCAGAAAACAAATGCTCCACATCAAAGCCATAGGCTCTTTTCAGACTGCGCATATATTCCCCAAGGGCATCAAAATCCAGACGCCAGAAGGTAATATTCGGCGTAATTTTCCCCAGAATATGGTCTCCGGAAAAAAGCAGTTTTTTCTTTTCTTCATAAAGTGCCGCCAGTCCGAGAGTATGTCCCGGAAAAACACATACCCGGAATGTAAAATCCCCCAGATCCAGTATATCTCCATCATGAACCGTCACAAAGGATACCGGTTGCTTTCCTCCTCTGTTTTTCGCCGCAGGATGCGTCAGAAAGGCTTCTTTCCCTTCTTCTTCGGAAAAGCCTTCCCATTTTGCCATCTCAAACACCTGATTGCCCAAACCGTTTACCCTGATATCGTTATAAAACCAAGCCTCTTTTTCACTGATATATGTATTATAGAAGCATCCTTCTTCTCTTAATGATACCATCGCTCCAATATGATCCTCATGCGCATGGGTAATAAATAAATCCGTGCATTCCGGGTCACATTTTAATTCTTTAAGTCCACTTTTTATCCGTTCCCGTCCTTCTTCGGTATCGAATCCCACATCCACTACAAGATTTCTATTGCTTCCCTTTATCACAAAACAGTTCAGCTCTTTTAAGGGATTCCCTGTCAGGGGAACCGGAATCATATAGACATTCGGAAACACTTCTTGCATCCTGAAATCCTCCTCTCACAAATTATAGACATTTACTATGATTTGTAAAAATTTAGTCAAAAACTTGACAATTTCGAGTTTTTTTTTTAGAATTATAGCAATTGGTATCACAAATCCATCATAAACAGGGGGGTAAAGTTATGAATCTTATGCATTTGCGTTATTTCTGTAAGCTTGCAGAGACCCAGCATTACACTCTTGCTGCTTCTGAGTTATACATATCTCAGCCGGGTTTAAGTGGAGCAATCTCTTCCCTGGAGCAGGAGCTTGGCATTCGCCTTTTTGAAAAAAAGGGTCGAAACATTCAATTGACAAAATATGGCAAAGAATTTTATAGCTATGTTCACGAAGCTCTCAACATCCTTGACACCGGTGTCTCTATTGCCTATGAGCATTCCGGCAAGCTGAACGGAAGTATTGATATTGGCTCAATTACAACTGTACACAGCGATTTTCTCCCGACAGTTATCAGCCAGTTTCATGCGAAATACCCGAAGATTCAGTTTAATATCTTTCAGGGACAGACAGAAAATATTCTGCCCTGCCTGGAAAATTCTACTTATGATGTAGGATTTTGTACGTACAACAAGCCTTATCAGGACATGTCAGCGGTTCCGATTCTGTACCAGGAAGTTGTAGTCGTTGTTCACAAAGAACATCCTCTGGCCGCAAAAGATTCCCTGAATTTCTCTGATTTGGCAGGTTATAATATATTATCCTACTCCCTGTCTCAGCAAATCGGACAGCAATTTTACCATCTGCTTCAGGAGCAGGATGTGGATTTTCCTCCGGAACAGCTTCATTTCGAATACCATAACGAACTGTATCTGTGCGGTATGCTGATGCAGAACTGCTTCACAGATTCTGTTGGATTAATGGCCAATGTTCCGCATATGATTGAGTTCCCGGATCTGATTACGATTCCTGTCAACGGACTTCCGAAAGATTTCCGGACCGTTTATATGGTTTACAATCACCGGACCTTCAATACCCATGCTGTAAACCTGTTTATCGATTTTATCAAGGAAAATCATTCTCTTGGCCCGGAAATAAATTTATAAAACAACCACTCTACAATACAGGAAGGGCCGGCTTAAAGCCGGCCTTCCTGACGCAGAATGTCGTTTAATGACACTCCATGGTTTTTAGTCTGCTGTCTTGCACACATACGCTCCAAAGGCAGATATATCAATCCCCGTTTTTCAAAATAGAAATATAATCCAAAGCCCCGTTTGCAGCGGAAAGTACATTCCACACAAGGGTCTTTGTCGCAATAGGCGTACGCATCCTCGTCAGCAAGACCAAAGAGGAGAGGAGATCGTTTTCTAGGGGTTGTATATTTTAATTGCCCGCCTGTAAAGGTACGAAGCCATACCCACTCAGGCTTTTCCTTATAATCTTCACATTCCCATATGGCTTTAATTGCATTTTCGTTCACACTTCCGAAAATAAGATAGGAAAGCTTAACATCAGGTTCAAACTCCTGTGCATCATGGGGAACCAGTTCCTCCATAGACTGCCCGCAGCAGGAAGGAAGAACATTACTTTCATTCATGGAAGAAAATACACTTCCACACTGACTGCAGCGAAAGAAACGTATCGGAGGGCATTGAACCAGTGGTTTTTTGATTTCTCTGCTTCTAAGATGCCCAAAACGGGTTTTATCATTCGCTTCACTCATTATGATTCCCCCTTCATTCTGTTATCCAGTTCTTCTTTCAGGATATAACGCTTAATCTTTCCACTCTCTGTATATGGAAGTTCATCTATATATTCAATGCGTTCCGGCCAGAGCCATTTACTGACTTTTTTCTCTTTCAGATAATCTACAATATTATCTTTCGTCACGAGCTTTTCTCCCTCAGTCGGCACGACAAAGGCACACACTCTCTCACCAAGTCGTATATCTTTCATACCAACCACGGCAACCTTTTCGATACCCGGACATCCCTGAAGATTTGCTTCCATTTCGTTAATATTGAGGTTTTCTCCGCCACGCACAATAATGTCTTTTTTTCTGCCACAGATTTTTATGTGGCCTTTTCCATCTCCGTAACACAGGTCTCCGCTATGATACCATCCATCATCATCCAGTACAAGCTCTGTATCCTCCGGACTTCCCAGATATCCCAGGAACACGTTCGGACCTCTGGATATTTCTTCTCCAACCTCGCCCGGAGCCACATCATTTCCATTCTCATCTACAATACGGACTTCAATCCCGTCTAAGGTGACACCTGACCAGAGTCCCTCCATTTCCATGGCTTTCTCCGGCGGAACCAGAATATGCGGAACAC
>JALEIY010000077.1 GCA_022769785.1 Eubacterium sp. | reverse complement strand
ATGGAGGACACGGATTCTCTGATTCCTTCTCTCGAAGGGCAGCCGACAGATAACAGCGCGTTTACCTGTAATATAGAATTCATTTCTGATGGCTGCTACAAAATCTGGCGCCAGGATACCGGACAATATCTGATGGCCGATTCTCTGTTTGACGATTCCCCGTCCTTACGACGTTGGGGCAGTCTTTCTAAATCCGGTATTTTCATACTGGAACGAAAGGGTGATTTTTATCGGATTCAGGATAAAGAGACCGGGCGCTATCTGAAGACGGCAGATTCCGGTTTTCTGGAATTTGATACCGGAAGTGAAGCCATATGGCGCCTTTCCAGAATAGGCGGTAAGGTTCTTGATAAGAAAAATATGCGCGTTTTTACTCAGTTTGATGCTGACTGGGCAGGACGTCATTATGGCAGAGGAGAAAACGAAGACCCTTCCACCAATAATTTCTGTACATCCGGCTGTGGAATCTTTGCCACAGTGAATGCCATCTATACCTTAACCGGACATTTTGCGAAGCCTCACATTCTCGCAGATTTTGCGGTGGATAATTATTTTCGTATTGAAGGATACGGAACAGACAGCGGATTTTTTAAAGCCGCCGCAAGAAAATTCGGACAGAAATACGGATTTGCCTATGACGGCAGCGGAGAGTCTTTAGAACAGGTAAAGAAAAAACTGCAAAAGGGAGATACCGTAATCGCTTATGTTCCGGGGCATTATACAACGATTGTGGATTATAATAAAAAGACGAAGAAATTTCTTCTTTATGACCCGCATTATCTTCCCAAAAGAGGTACTTCTTCTTTTGGAGACTGGGTAAGTCAGTCAGATTTGGAGGAAGGCAGCCTGATGGCACAAATGTTTTTCTATTATAAACCACTGGATAAATAGTGACTGTTTTTATTTTCATTGAAAAGGGATGTATTTATGGAAATTGAACGTAAATTTTTAATTAACACTCTTCCGGACGGTCTTAGCAAGTATCCAAGTGATACCATTCGGCAGGCTTATATCAGTACAGACCCGGTTATCCGTGTCCGTCAGAAAAGTAACGACTATATTCTAACCATAAAGTCCCAGGGTCTTTTGGCCCGGGAAGAAACAGAGCTTCCGCTATCTGAAGAGAGTTTTTCCCATCTCCTGAAAAAAGCGGACGGGATTCCGATTGAGAAAGTTCGTTACCGGATTCCGGATTCTCACGGTTATCTTATTGAACTGGACATTTTCCGGGGAGCATATGAAGGATTTATCATGGCAGAAGTAGAATTTCCTTCCGTTGAAGAAGCGTTAGCCTATACTCCACCTGCCTGGTTCGGCAAGGATGTTACCGATAATCCGGAGTTTCATAATTCCCGCCTCAGCCAGAGAAACAAAGAAGAAATCTTCCAGTTTTTAAATGCATTACCACAATAAAAACAAAAGCCGGCCTTTCGCGTTATGTGAAGGCCGGTTCTTTTTACAAATCTTTCAGATAAAGAACATCACAAGCAAAATGCTGTGTTTTTCCTTTTGGCTCAAATATCCTGGAAAATCCATGCTTTTCATAAAATCTCCTGGCAGCTTCCATATTATCAAGCGTTTCCAGGTAACACTGACGATAATATTTCCCTGCGTAAGACAAAGCCTCATCCATAAGCTGATGAGCCACTCCGGCTCCTCTGGCTTCTTTTAAACAATACATTTTCTGAAGCTCACAGATATCTTCCTCTCCGTCCAGAGTTCCGATACCAACGCCACCCACTACTTTTCCTGATTCATCCTCTGCAACCCAGTATTTTCTCCCTTCTGTATTATATATTTCGGAAAAACGTCCCAAATCAGGGTCCTCCCATGCGGTTCCCTCATGATTTCCTCCAAATTCAATGAGACAGGTTCTGATAATACTTTCTACTATCCGATTATCCGCCGGAGAAATCTCCCGTATGACATAATTCATCTCGAATACTCTCCTTTTCATATTGCCAGCCTTTGACCGGCAGGTCAATGCTTCGCAAAATTATATTCTATTTTGTTACCATACAATATTATCGGATATTTATCAATAACTGTCCAATTCTTTTTCCTTTATACCAGGCTGTTAAAAATATTATTATTAATAGAAGCGTTTATACTCTCTTTGATGTATAATAAAATCATAAGACTAATTACAAAAAAGAATAACAACAGGGAGAATATAAATATGAACAACCAGCAAATACGTATTTTAATCGCTGATGATGAAAAAGCAATCAGAGATATCCTGTATCTGCTTTTATGTGGAGAAGGTTACGACGTCATAACAGCAAAAGATGGTCAGGAAGCCCTCTCTATGTCCTCAGAGGAAATCGACCTTTATATTCTTGATGTGAATATGCCGGAATTATCCGGATTCCTTGCCGGTGCCGAAATTCGCAGGAAATATGATGCTCCGATTATTTTTTTAACTGCATATTCCGGAGAATCTGATAAAGTGATGGGATTTTCCGTGGGTGCAGATGACTATATTGTAAAACCTTTTTCTAATATGGAACTTTTAATGAGGGTGAAAGCCATACTCAGAAGGAGCGCAAAAGCCCATGTGAAACCAGAGCCGCCTGCTTTACAAAAAAATGTTATTTATTTTCAGGATGCAGCTCTTGACCTGGATAATCAATCCGTTATCCGAAAAGACGAAATCATTACTCTGACTTACACAGAATTTAAGATTCTGGAGCTTCTTTTAAAGCATAAGAAAAAAATATATTCACTGGACAATATTTACCAAAGCATCTGGGAAGACGAGGCCGTTGGAGACAGCGCGATTATGGTTCATATTAAAAATATACGAAAGAAATTAGGGGATAACTCCAGAAACCCGAAATATATTAAAACTGCCTGGGGAAGGGGATATTATGTCGAATAAAACAAACCGAAAGAAAATCAGCCGGCTTGCCAGAGAAATCCTGGGAATTCTTGGTATCTCAACGGCAATCTCTGTTTTTGTATATATTGTTCTGGAAGTATCTTCCACTGCCATGATGCTGACTTACTGTGACAGAACCGGCAGATATCTGTCACAGATTCAGGAAATCACTGCGAAAAGCTGGATAAAAAGCCTGAGTTTTGGTGCGGCAGTTTTATTTTTTGTTGTACTGTTTCTTTTTCTTCTGGGACAGAAATTATCTTATCTTCGTAATATCATCGAGGGAGTGGAAGCTCTGAGGATGCACCGAATGAATTTTGAAATGCCCCTTGAAGGAGAAAACGAATTCACCGAGCTGGCGCAAAGTATCAATTATCTCGCAGAAACGGAGCGCAGTCTCATGGAAAAGGAAACAAAGCTTCGGCAGGAAAAAGAAGCGCTTTTGCGCTCCCTTTCTCACGACATCCGAACTCCGCTCACCGCCATTCTTTCTTATTCCGAATATATGACGCAGATGAAGGAAAGCGATTTTAAAGAGTTTCTAGAATTTGCACAGCTGATAAACCGGAAAGGTCAGCAGATAAAGGAACTTACCGACCGTTTACTGGATAACGGCAAACGCTCCCCCGAATATATCGAAAACGGAAACCTTCTGATAGAACAACTCACCCAGGAATGGCTTGAAATGCTCGAAGACGATTTTATCTGTGACATAAATCTGCAAAACTGCACCAGTTTTTCAGGAGAATTTGATATTCAGGAGCTCCGCCGGATTTTTGACAATCTGTCTTCCAATATTAAAAAATACGCAGACTCCGCTTCACCGGTTCAGTTAGTTATATCTTCCGATAATACCCATATCGTCATCGAGCAGGTAAATCGAAAAAAGTCTCTTACCGAAGACGTGGAAAGCCGTAATATCGGATTATCAAGTATCCGGCAGATTGCCCGTTACTATAGCGGCGAGGTGGATATTACGGATTCGGAAGATAAATTCCATATCAAAATCACCTTATCTCTTCAGAATTCTTCAGAATTGCCTTCCTGATTTCTTTATAATTCTCTGTTAGTATCTGATTAAACAAAAACAAACAACAATATGAAATGGAGGAATAAGAAATGATGGATCCTTTAGGAATGCTTGTAATATTATTTATTGGAATGAGCGTTATCAGTATACTGGCACTTTTGCTGCTTCTTCTTCTGAAAGATGAGCAAAAGAAACGATACGTGGTATATTTTCTGGGAATCTGGGGAATGGTTATCGCCTGGGTCAATGTCTCCTCTCTTCCAGAAAACTTCATGGGAGAAATTGTGAGAGCCCTGATTCTCGGCGCACTTGGCGCTGCGGCCATTCTTCTTCAATTCTGCGGTAAAAAGAAAAGCCTGGCAATTACCGCCAGAATTCTTGCCGCAATTTCTGTAATTGCAGGTATCATTGCAGCATTTTTACTGTAAACACCATACGAAGCTACCCGACGAATGCCAGGAAATGACATTTACCAGTAAAGCAAGGCTGTCTCCTAACAACCAGTTAGTCGACAGCCTCAGCTTTTTTAGGAACTCTTACTCATTACTTTGTAATTTTGACTTTCTTTCCCTGTCCTTTATTATTGAAAAGGATTTTGTATTTTTTGAACTTGCTCTTTGGTACTTTAATTTTTGCATTAGAATTGATTCCTTTGAGTCCTTAATCGTATCGCCTTTTTTCGGCGTTTGCTTTGCGATAGTAACTGCTTTCCTCTTATATCCGCAGATACTGCATTGCTGATGTTTCAGTCCTGTCTGTTCTTCGGTTCTACTGCTTCCGAACGCACATTGTGCGTCTGGTTCTGATTTTCCGGTTTCCCCTTATTCGTAATGCTGTTGAATTTATCTTCATCTTTTTTCCGGTTCATTTTTTCCTGTTTCTTTTTGTCCATTTTATCACCTCGGAATCAGTATGGGGAAAAAATGCGTTTTTTTATAATCACCACCTACCGGTTTATACTCTCCTTTTTTGCAGGTGGTGCATATTACTTTCTCTCCATTCCGAAGTTTTCTCAATTTTATAATTCCATCCGGTAATTTTATAGTATCACCTCCATTGATAATCTGGATATATATTATTTTTTATTTATACTTCTTAATTCATCTCCAGTCAATATTGATTTTCTGGAAATGTGTTAATACTTTATTGATTATTATCATTTTTATAGTATGCTTAATTAAGAGAAAGTGGATGTGAGTACATACGAAGAATTCATGATTATACTGACCACGGTTAATGTAGTTATTGCCATTCTGAATTTTGCACATAAAAAATAATCGCCCTGCCTCTGGAAAAGTAAGAGCGATTATTTTTATGATTACTTGAATTTTCCGGAGCGGATAGGCTTCATCTATCTTCTCCAGTTGTATTAACTTATCCTTTCCCAATGCCAATCTTTTCCTTTTCAAACAAATTTAACACAATCTTAAGGATTATTCAGTATCATTTTTCCTGAAAATATACTATAATAGGGCTGTTTGTATAATCTCTATCATATAATATCTTAAGTTTAAATATAGAAAGGACGAAGAAATGAAAAAAATTGATATGACGGATTCCCTTCCGGATATCGGCGATGTGGCTGATGGACAGGTAGTTCAGAAAAAAAATGGCAATCATCTTCCATTAAAAATCGGTATCAGTGCCGTAGTTATTCTTTTACTTGTTATTTACGGATTTGGAGTATATTATTATCGCAGCCATTTTCAACGTAATACATATGTAAATAATACACGAATTGGCGGCATGACTGTTTCAGAAGCGGAGAAAACCTTTACGGAGGATTATAACTCTCATAAAATTGCAATTAAAGAAAAGGAACGGACAGAAGTTATTAATCCGACAGATATCGATACTGTGATTGATGTCGGTTCACAAATCAGTGACCTTCATGCCGCTGCCAATCCATGGCTGTGGTTTACCAACTTTTTCGGCAAAAAAAATCATGAGGTTCGCCTTGATGTGACCTATAATGAGGAAGCTCTGAAAAATGTGGTTAATGCACTGGAATGTTTCGATAAAAAAAATGTACAGGCACCGGTCAATGCCTATATTAAGGCGGAAGAAAAAGAATTTGTTATCGTTCCGGAGGTTCTTGGCAATACTGTAAAGAAAAAGCTTTTGTTAGAACGAATCGAAGAATGTCTTTCCACCTGTGTTACTTCTATCGACCTGGAAAAAGAAGACCTTTATAAGCTTCCGACTGCTTATGAAAAGGATGAAAAGGTTCAGAATGCTCTGGCGACTGCCAATAAATATTCGCACGGAACCATTACTTACGATTTCAAGTACACCACAGAATCTATTGATTATGCCACTACAAAAGACTGGATTAAGATATCTGATAAGTTTAAAGTAACTTTAAATGAAGACAAAATCGGGGATTATGTAAATGACCTCGGTATGAAGTATAATACCATGGGCTCTTCCAGAGATTTCACAACTGCTTACGGCAGAGAAATTCACGTTTATGATGGAGATTATGGCTGGAAGATTTACTATGATAAAGAATTGGAACAGCTTAAAAAAGATTTAAAGAGTGGAAAAGATGTGAACAGAGAACCGGTTTATTCCTATACTGCCATGTGCCGTAATTCCGCACGGGATGACATTGGTGACTCTTACGTGGAGGTAAGCCTTTCCGGACAGGAGGTATGGCTTTATGTAAATGGTGACTGTATTCTGAATACTTCCTGTGTAACCGGTAAACCTTCCAGTCCGACCTATGCAGGTGTGTATTCCATCACCTACAAAACAAAGGATACCAATCTGACCGGACCAAATGCCAACGGAACCATGTATTCTTCTCACGTGGACTACTGGATGCCATTTAACGGTAATCAGGGACTTCACGATGCTTCCTGGCGTAACAGCTTCGGCGGTTCCATTTATAAATCCAACGGTTCTCACGGATGTGTCAATCTGCCTCCGTATGCCGCAGCAATCATTTACAAGTATATTGATAAAGGCTTCCCGGTTGTAATTTATTAACAGGCAGAGTATTGCCGGATAATTTCCATACAGATACCGGTTTATCGCAAATTCAAGAACGCCCTGGCGTTCTTGCTGCGAGATAATACACTGATATATAAAAAGAACTGAAAACCCAAAGTCATACATTTTTGACATTTGAGTTTCCAGTTCTTTTTTTATCTTCGTACTTTTACCCCTCTGCTGTCTCTCGACATCAGTTTTATTTTCTGAAAATACAGTTCTTTTTCTTTATAAAGAACAGACTCTCCATCTCCTGCCCTTGTAAGATAAACCTTTCGAAGCCTGTCTTCGTCTTTAAGGCTCATTCCGCGGATTCCGATGGCTGTTTTCTTTTTCGTGGTAATCTCAGAAAGCGCAAATCGAAGGAAATATCCATCCTCGCTCTGCATAACAATCTGCTCCCCTTCCTCTATCACTGTCTCGGTGAGCGGAATAACTGCTTTAAGAGTATCATTTTCTGTCAGCTTGGTAGCTGCTACTGTTTTCTTCTGTACACAGAATTCTTTTCCTTCTACCAGCTTCACCATGGCACCGGCCGTGACAAACAAAAGCTTACATTCAGGAAGCTCGCTTGCCGGAATGATGCACAAAATCTGTTCTGTCCGGCTGTCATAGTTTGCCACATTATCAAGTGGCACTCCTTTATCCCGGAGTCTGCCCGCCGGGATATCCTGAACCTTCATCTGATGCATCAGACCAGTCTGTGTGAAGATACAAAGCTTGTCTGTGTTCATACACGGCAGCACAATCCGATTTTCACGGTCAGCGACTTCACGATTTCTTTCATATATGGCTTTTTCCAGAACTTTTCCGTAACCGAACCGGTCCAGTAGAAGAACTACTTCCTTTTCTTCCACAGGTGCCTCTACATAAACCGCCGCTTTTGCGTCCTCCAGAGAAGTTCTTCTCTCAAATCCATATTCCTTTTTAATTTTTCGTAAATCTGCTTTGATTGCCTTCTTTAATGCAGCTTCATGATTCAGTATATCTTCATAATGACTGATTCGTTTTAAAATCTCTGCATATTCTTCCTGCAATGCCATCATTTCAAGACCAATCAGACGATACAGGCGCATCTGAAGAATCGCCGTTGCCTGTTTTTCCGTAAAAGACAGTCGGGAGGCTGCTTTTTTGGATTTTTGTGTTTTAAAGGTAATCCCTTCTGTCTCTCCCTCCATAAGACATTTTTTGGCCTGAGCGAGATTTTTACTTCCACGAAGAATCTCAATAATAAGGTCAATGATATCACAGGCCTTAATCAGACCTTCCTTAATCTCTTTTTCTGCCAGTGCCCGCTCCAGAAGGGTACGGTATTTCCTGCGGTTTAATTCATAATGAAACTCCGTGTGAAGACGGATGATATCCTTTAATCCAAGCAATTCCGGCTTGCCGTCAGAAATGGCAAGCATGTTGACACCAAAGGTATCCTCCAGTCTCGTTTTTTTATAAAGAAGATTTTTCAGCCGCTCCACATCGGCATTTTTCCGAAGTTCCAGGACAATTCGAATGCCTTCTTTGGAGGATTCATTGGAGATATCAACAATATCTGTCGTCTTTTTATTTTCTATCAGCCCTACGACATCCGAAATAAATTTGCCAATGTTGGCCCCAACCATGGTATAGGGAATCTCGGTGATGACCAGCTTGTCTCTTTCTGATCGTTTTTTCCCTTTTTCCAGCACTACCCTGCCCCGGAGCTTCAGCTTACCGGTTCCCTGTTCGTAAATGCTTTCCAGTTCTTTCTGATTAACTACCAGGCCTCCGGTCGGAAAATCCGGTCCTTTTATATATTGCATCAATTCTCCCGTTGTAATATCCGGATTATCCATATAAGCAATCACTCCGTCTACCACCTCGGAAAGGTTGTGGGGTGGGATATTGGTGGTCATTCCAACGGCAATTCCCTCTGCTCCATTTACCAGAAGATTCGGAATTCGGACCGGGAGAACTTCCGGTTCTTTTTCGGTCTCGTCAAAGTTCGGTCGGAAATCTACCACATTTTTGTCCATATCACTTAAATATACGTCCTGGGTAAACTTCTGAAGCTTTGCCTCCGTATAACGCATGGCCGCAGCGCCGTCTCCTTCAATCGAACCGAAATTACCGTGGCCATCCACCAGCGGCATCCCTTTTTTAAAATCCTGTTCCATGACCACGAGCGCCTCGTAAATCGAACTGTCACCATGAGGATGATATTTACCCATGGTATCTCCCACGATACGGGCTGACTTTCGGTGCGGCTTATCTGCGGAAAGTCCCAGTTCCTCCATAGCATAAAGAACTCTTCTCTGTACCGGTTTCAATCCGTCCCGGACATCGGGCAGGGCCCTCTGACAAATGACGCTCATGGCATAATCAATATATGATTTCTGCATGACATCCGAAAATTCGGATTTAATAATCTGTTCTGCCATTTTTCTTCCTTTCTTTACAAATCAAGCACCGCGTCTTTGGCGTGAGCATGAATAAATTCCCTTCTCGGCGGAACCTCGCTTCCCATAAGCATGGAAGTCACCTCAGATGCCAGCCGGCCATCTTCGATTTCCACCTGTTTGAGCACCCTGGTTTCCGGATTGAGCGTTGTCTCCCAGAGCTGCTCTGCGTCCATTTCACCCAGTCCTTTAAATCTTTGCAGCGTAAAGTTTCCCGTATGTGTTTTCCGGTATTTTTCCAGCGCCTTATCATCATAAAGATACTCTTCCTTTCCTTTCTTTGGAATGGCTTTATAAAGCGGCGGCGTTGCAAGATAAATGTGCCCCTGATGAATCAAATCCGGCATAAACCGGTAAAAAAAGGTAAGAAGAAGGGTGGCAATGTGGGCACCGTCCACATCGGCATCGGTCATGATGACAATTTTATGATACCGGAGACGGCTGATATCAAAATCATTTCCATAACCTTCCGAAAATCCGCAGCCAAAGGTATGAATCATGGTTTTTATCTCCGCATTGGCCAGTACCTTATCCATAGACGCTTTCTCCACATTGAGAATCTTTCCCCGGATTGGAAGGATGGCCTGGGTTTTCCTGTTTCTTGCGGTTTTTGCGGAACCGCCGGCGGAATCCCCCTCCACAATAAAGACTTCACATTCTTCCGGATTTCTGCTCTCACAGTTTGCCAGTTTTCCGTTGGAATCAATGGAAAATTTTGACTTGGTAATCAGATTTGTTCGAGCTTTTTCTTCTGCCCGACGGATTTTGGCAGATTTTTCTGCACAGGCAAGAACCTTTTTCAATTCCTCAAGATTTCGGTCAAAATACAGTACCAGTTCCTCTCCCAGTACTTCCGCCACTGCCTTACCCGCATCCGGGTTATCCAGCTTCGTCTTCGTCTGTCCCTCAAACCTTGGATCCTTATGTTTGATAGAAAGAACCGCAGTCATACCGTTTCGTACATCAGCACCGGTAAAATTGTGGTCCTTTTCTTTTAAAACACCAATTTCTCTGGCATACTGATTCATAACGGAGGTAAATTTTGTTTTAAAACCGGTGATATGAGTACCGCCCTCCATCGTACAAATGTTATTGCAGAATCCAAGAATCGTTTCCTGAAATTCATCCACAAACTGAAATGCCAGCTCTACTTCAATTTCATCTATTTTTTTCTTAAAGCAAATGACTTCACTCACCGCCGGTTTCCCTTTATTTAAATCATTTACATAGGCTTTTAATCCCTCCGGCTCATGAAAAATTATGGTCTCTTCTTCTCCCGGACGCTGATTTTCGAAGGTAATCGTCAAACCGGGATTCAGATAAGCCGTTTCATGAAGACGGCTTTTTATGGCACTGGCTTTAAAATAAGTATGATCAAAGATTTCTCCGTCCGGTAAAAATGTGACCGTTGTGCCTGTATGGTCTTTGCGACACTTTCCGATTTCCTCCAGGGGAGCCACCGGAACTCCCTTTTCATACATTTGCTGATAAACTTTACCGTCAGACTGCACCTTTACTTCCAGCCACACGGACAGCGCATTGACCACGGAAGCTCCCACACCGTGAAGACCGCCGGAAATCTTATAGCCGCCGTTTCCGAACTTGCCGCCGGCATGTAACATGGTAAATACGACTTCTACAGCCGAGCGGCCGGTCTGCTCCTGAATCCCCACCGGAATTCCTCTTCCGTCATCCGCAATTTCTGCCGTTCCATCCTCTCCCAGTGTTACCCGAATATGGGAACAGTGACCGGCAAGATGCTCGTCCACCGAATTATCCACAATCTCATAAATCAAATGATTCAGACCTTTCGTGGACACACTGCCGATATACATACCCGGACGCTTTCTGACGGCCTCCAGGCCTTCCAGAACCGCTATACTGTTTGCATCATATGTCTGCTGACTCATATCAAACCTCTTCTTTTAATAATAGATTTTGTTCTCATAAATCATTTTCATCTGGCCGTTTTCACACTCAAAGAGCGCCGTGGAACAATTCTTTCCAAAGGGAGTGTTCCAGAAATCTTTCAGCTCTCTGCCGGTCAATGCCAAAATAATACTTCTCACAGCCGCTCCATGGGCCGTAATGAGAATCGTATCCATCTTCCCCTCCAGAGGAAGAATCTCTTCCCGGATAAAACCGGAAGTTCTTGCAATCAATTCCTCAAAGGTCTCTCCATGCTTTGGAGGACGGTAACGGACCGGGTCATTCCGAAAACGCATGGCCCGCACTCTCCCCGGTTTATTAAAGCCGGCAAGGCGCCTTCCCTCATAAATCCCAAAAGACATTTCTTTCAGGCGATTATCCCGAATCAAGGGAATCTCTCTGTCTCCCCGGATAATCTGTGCGGTCATATACGCTCGTTTTAAAGGACTGCTGAAAATACAGTCAAAGGGAATCTCTTTCATCCCTTCCGATGTTTTTTGTGCCTGCAGGATGCCTTCTTTTGCCAGAGGCGTATCCACCTGTCCCTGAAACTTTCTGATTTTGTTCCACTCGGTTTCCCCGTGTCTCATCAGATATATCTTCATGCTTCCGGCTCCTTTTCTTCCAATAAGAAAGCATTGGCAATTTCTTTCAGCTTCATACCATTCGAACCTTTTAATAACACAATATCCTCCGGTAAAACGGTAGAAAACAGCCAGTCTTTCATTTCTTCTCTTGTCTCAAAATGTCTGACCACGATCCGGTCTGTCTTATCGGCAATTCCCTTGAGAATCTCCCGGGAAAGTTCTCCGTAGCAGGTCACAATATCAATATTTTGTTCGGCAGCAAACTGTCCGACTTCATAATGAAACGCTTTCTCATTTTCTCCCAGTTCCAGCATATCTGCAAGACCGGCAATTCTTCTTCCTTTCACGCCTTCCATGGACGCAAGCACCCGAAGTGCCGCTTTCATGGAATCCGGACTTGCATTGTATGTATCATCTATCACGGTACATTTTGACGTTTCAATAATCTGCTGCCTCTGTCCCCGGAAGGTTTCCAGCTT
>JALEIY010000040.1 GCA_022769785.1 Eubacterium sp. | reverse complement strand
GATAATCTTTATGTACAGACTGCAGATTTTCTGAAAGTGAAGGTGAAGGTGCCGGTACTTGTCATGGCCCAGACCTCTGATGAGGCAGTTATCGCAGATGTGCTGAAAATGACAATGGCAGACGGGGTGATTTTATCCACGAAAAAACAGACGGATATGATGGATATCAAACAGTACCTCAAAAAGGAAAAGCTTCCGGTCAATTCTTTTGAGAGCAGTATCTCCTTTGATGAATTTAAGTTAAACAGTGACGGCATGATTCCGGTGGTCACGCAGGATTATAAAACCGGAGAGGTTCTGATGCTGGCTTATATGACAAAGGAAGCATTTGAAAAAACCATTGCCTGCGGTAAAATGACTTACTACAGCCGTAGCAGACAGGAACTCTGGACAAAGGGAGAAACCTCCGGTCATTATCAGTATGTCAAATCTCTTTCCATAGACTGTGATAATGATACTATTCTGGCAAAGGTTGCCCAGGTAGGTGCGGCTTGTCATACTGGAAACCGTACCTGTTTCTTCCGGGACCTCATTCGCAGAGAATACGAGGAAAAGAATCCTCTGGTCGTATTTGAAGAAGTGTTTGCGACCATTCTTGACCGGAAGGAAAATCCCAAAGAGGGTTCTTACACCAATTATCTGTTTGAAAAGGGAATTGACAAGATTTTAAAGAAGGTCGGCGAAGAAGCGACGGAGATTGTCATTGCTTCCAAAAATCCAGACTCAGATGAACTCAAATATGAAATCTGTGACTTCCTTTATCATATGATGGTTCTAATGGCAGAGCGTGATGTAGACTGGAAGGACATTACGGACGAACTGGCAACTCGCCATTAAGGTTTCTGATAAAATATGGTTTACAGATTTTCTTCCCCTATGCTATAATGATACGAAATGATTATTCGGTAAAGAGCACACGGCGTAAAGGAGGATTTGGCATGTCAGCAGTACTTGGTGCTTTTGTTCAATATAGTTTGACGGTTATTTATTTTGTGGCGATTGCGGCAGCCGGCATCTTTGCCGGAAAAAAACTGCACAAAAGAAAAATGGAAAAACAAAGCCAGAATGAATCAGCCGAAAAATAGTGAAGATTTTTCAGGGTGCAAAATAGATGGTAAGTGCCATCTTTTCTGCACCCTTTAAGCACATTGGTGTCGGAGTCCTTTCGGCACGATGGGAAAATATACAGATTTTATCATACAGGAGGATGGAAAGTTGAAAAAATATGGAGTAAATGAACTGCGGAAAATGTATCTGGAGTTTTTCGAGAGCAAAGATCATCTTGCCATGAAGAGCTTCTCACTGGTTCCGCATAACGATAACAGTCTTCTTCTTATTAATGCGGGTATGGCTCCTTTAAAGCCATATTTTACCGGACAGGAGATTCCGCCGAGAAAAAGAGTTACAACCTGCCAGAAATGTATCCGTACCGGAGATATTGAGAATGTCGGAAAGACTGCACGTCACGGTACTTTTTTTGAGATGCTCGGTAACTTCTCTTTTGGTGATTATTTCAAAAAAGAAGCAATTGCATGGTCATGGGAATTCCTGACAGAGGTGGTTGGCCTGGATCCGGAACGTCTCTATCCGTCTGTTTATATGGAGGATGATGAAGCATTTGCTATCTGGAGAGACGATATCGGAATCGCACCGGAGCGAATCTTTAAATTTGGAAAAGAAGACAACTTCTGGGAACACGGCGCAGGTCCTTGTGGACCATGTTCCGAGATTTATTATGACCGTGGAGAAAAATACGGCTGTGGCAGTCCAACCTGTACCGTAGGCTGTGACTGCGACCGTTATATGGAAGTATGGAACAACGTATTTACCCAGTTTGATAACGACGGACATAACAATTATACTCTGTTAGAGCAGAAAAATATTGATACCGGTATGGGTCTGGAACGTCTGGCAGTCATCGTTCAGGATGTGGATTCCATTTTTGATGTGGATACTATCCGTTCCCTTCGTGACAGAGTCTGCGAGCTGGCAGGAAAAACTTACAAGGAAAAGGAAGAGGATGATATTTCTATCCGTCTTATCACAGACCATATCCGTTCCGCAACCTTTATGATTTCCGACGGTATTATGCCATCCAATGAAGGCCGCGGCTATGTGCTTCGTCGAATCATCCGTCGTGCTGCCCGTCACGGAAAGATTCTCGGCATCGAAGGTCAGTTCCTGGCAGAGCTCAGTAAGACGGTGATTGAAGGCTCCAAAGACGGTTATCCGGAACTGGAAGAAAAGAAAGAGTTCATTTTTAATGTACTTACTCAGGAAGAAAACAAATTCAGCAAAACAATTGACCAGGGCTTAAGCATCTTAAATGACATGGAAAACAGTCTGAAAGAAGAAGGAAAGACTGAACTCTCAGGAGAAGATGCATTCAAGCTTTACGACACTTACGGATTTCCTCTTGACCTCACCAAAGAAATCCTCATGGAAAAAGGCTATTCCATTGATGAAGCGGGCTTTACGGTATGTATGGAAGAACAGCGTGCAAAGGCAAGAGGAGCAAGAAAAGAAACCAATTATATG
The DNA here is from genome assembly GCA_022769785.1 of Eubacterium sp. Taxonomy (GTDB): domain Bacteria; phylum Bacillota; class Clostridia; order Lachnospirales; family Lachnospiraceae; genus Anaerobutyricum. The sequence goes on along the minus strand of JALEIY010000040.1, from coordinate 8,711 downwards.
GGAGCAGACGCAACCGTATATGAGACCATCGACCCGTCCGTTACCACTGTGTTTGTGGGATATGACCGTGACGAGCATGATTCCAGAATCACTGTAATGACAACAGAAACAGAGATAACCGAAGCACTCACCGATGGACAGGTGGGAACAATCTTCGTGGAGGAGACTCCATTTTATGCTACCAGCGGCGGACAGCACGCAGATACCGGTGTGATTCGCTGTAAGGACGGAGAATTCGTTGTGGAAGATACCGTGAAGCTTCTTGGTGATAAGGTTGGTCATATCGGCCGTGTCACAAAAGGTATGTTTAAGACCGGCGATGTGGTAACCCTTTCCATCAATGATTCCCAGAGAGATGATACCAGAAAGAACCACAGTGCAACGCATCTTCTTCAGAAGGCGCTCCGTATGGTGCTTGGAAGCCATGTGGAACAGGCTGGTTCCTATAACGATAAAGACAGACTTCGTTTTGACTTCTCCCATTTCCAGGCATTGACTGCTGAGGAGATTGCAAAAGTAGAAGCTGTTGTAAACAAAGAGATTGCACTTGATTTACCGGTTCAGACAGACATTATGACGGTGGATGAGGCAAAGAAAACCGGTGCCATGGCATTGTTCGGAGAAAAATATGGCGAAAAGGTTCGTGTTATCAGCATGGGTGATTTCTCCAAAGAGTTCTGTGCTGGTACTCATGTAAGCCATACCGGAGAAATTAAGGCATTCAAGATTCTTTCCGAGACCGGAGTAGCAGCAGGTGTAAGACGAATCGAAGCAATCACCGGAGATAACGTTCTGAGATATTATAAAGATATGGAAACTACTCTGTTTGAGGCTGCCAAGGCTGCAAAGAGCGAGCCGCATAAGCTGACAGACCGTATTCATGCACTCCTTGATGAGATTAAAGCACTCAGCTCTGAAAATGAAAAGCTGAAAGACCAGATTGCCAAGAGCGAAGTTGCCGATGTTATGGATCAGGTGGAAGAAGTTGGTGCATATAAGGTACTTCCGGTATCCGTTAAGGATGTGGATATGAATGCTCTTCGTACTCTCGGAGATGACCTGAAAGAAAAAATCGGAAGCGGTATCGTTATTCTTGCATCCGATATGGGCGGTAAGGTAAACCTCATTGTAACTGCTACAGAAGATGCAGTGAAAGCAGGCGCTCATGCCGGTAAGATTATCAAAGAAGCTGCAGCCCTGGTTGGCGGCGGCGGTGGCGGACGTCCGAATATGGCACAGGCAGGTGGAAAGAACCCTGCAGGCATTCCGGATGCACTGGCAAAAGCAGTGGAACTGGCAAAAGGACAGCTTGCTTAGACCATTCTCGAAAAGATTAGAAAAGAAGAGATTTTTTGAAAAAATATGTTGACGAAACCAGACAATATGGTATAATATAAAGCAGTGCAAAAATACCCAAACAGTTGTATTAGGCACAATACGCAACTGGAGGGAGGTTAGGTGAGTCAATGTCAAACGTAATCGTTAAAGAGAACGAGTCTTTAGACAGCGCTCTTCGCAGATTTAAGAGGAGCTGTGCTAAAGCCGGTATTCAGCAGGAGATTCGTAAAAGAGAACACTACGAGAAACCAAGTGTTAGACGTAAAAAGAAATCTGAAGCTGCTAGAAAAAGAAAATATAAATAAGTGCTATAAAAAAGGCATCCGTCAGGATGCCTTTTTTGTAGTTTGACAGGAAATTATCCCATCTCCTATCAAATGCCTTTCTTTTATAAAGAGAGAAATCTCTCGACAATATGACGGAAAGTCAGTTTTGTTTTTGCGATTTTTCAGTATTTTTCTCTTTCCTTACATTTATTTTGTAAATAATACATAAAACTCTCTTTTTTTTAATTGACCATTATATACAAAAGTGATATTATAATATAAGGATTTGTACAATAATTGTCAAACCTGTTTATTTTCATTACCCAGTAAGGAGGAGATTATTTTGAAAAAGATTATTAATGCAGTTGATCAGGTTGAGAACCAGATGATTGAAGGTATGGTAAAAGCTTATCCTAATTATGTGAAGAAGCTGGATTGCGGTAATGTCGTAGTCAGAGCTGAGAAAAAAGAGGGTAAAGTTGCCCTGATCAGTGGTGGCGGAAGCGGACATGAACCTGCACATGGTGGATTCGTTGGAAAAGGTATGCTGGATGCTGCTGTTGCAGGTGCTGTATTTACATCTCCTACACCGGACCAGATTTACGAAGGAATCAAAGCTATTGATGCCGGTAAAGGTGTCCTTATGGTAGTTAAAAACTATACAGGTGATGTTCTTAACTTTGAGATGGCTGCTGAGATGGCTGCTGATATGGACGGAATCGAAGTTAAAGAAGTCGTTGTTAATGATGACGTTGCAGTAGAAGACTCCACATGGACAACAGGCCGTCGTGGTGTTGCCGGAACAATTTTTGTACATAAGATTGCCGGTGCTCTTGCAGAAAAAGGTGCAAGCCTTGACGAAGTACAGGCTGTTGCTCAGAAGGTTATTGATAATGTAAGAACAATGGGTATGGCTATCAAACCTTGTCTCGTTCCTGCAGCAGGAACACCTGGTTTTGAACTTGCTGACGACGAAATGGAAATCGGTATCGGTATCCATGGTGAGCCAGGCGTTAAGAAAGCAGCTCTTGAGCCGGCAGATCAGATCGTTGATGACCTTCTTGCAAAGATTCTTGCAGATATCGATTACGAAGGATCCGAAGTAGCTGTTATGATTAATGGCTGTGGCGCTACACCACTTATGGAGCTCTTCATTGTAAATAACCGCGTTGCTGACGTTTTAGCAGAAAAAGGAATCAAGGTTTACAAGACATTAGTTGGTGAATACATGACATCTCTTGAGATGGAAGGTTTCTCCATTACATTACTGAAACTTGACGACCAGTTAAAAGAACTGTTAGACGAAGAAGCAGATACACCTGCTATGACAGTAAAATAGTTTCTTAACAGAAGGCCGACGCGGGTCGTCGGCCTTTTATCTTGAGGATGAATGAAATGTGTATTTTGGTGCACGAAGATTTAATCTTTGTATGCATCTTATGGAAAGATTCCAGAAGAATCTCTTCCGAATAGAGTTTTATTAAAGGGGTAGTGTACTATGGCTGATAGCAGTAAAGTAATTGCAATCATTGAGAAGATTATTGCAGACGTAGATGAACAGAAGCTGTTTTTAACAGAACTTGACAATGTAATCGGTGACGGCGATCACGGAATTAACCTTGCCCGCGGATTTGATGCAGTAAAAGATGTTATGCCAACGTTTGAAGGAAAGGACATCGGAGCTGTTATGAAAACAATCGGTATGAAGCTTGTTTCTACCGTAGGCGGAGCTTCAGGCCCTCTGTACGGAACCGCATTTATGAAAGCAGGCGCTTATTTAAATGGTAAGCAGGAAATGAACATGGACGATTTTATCGGTATGATGGAGGTTGCTATTGATGGCATTCAGAAACGCGGTAAAGCAGTTCAGGGTGAAAAGACTATGCTCGATGCCATGATTCCGGCATATGAGGCTATGAAAGCCAGCTATGAAGCAGATGCAGACGTTAAAAAAGCACTGGATGCCGGTGTTGCTGCTGCAGAAGAAGGAATCGAATATACAAAGACAATTATTGCCACAAAAGGACGTGCAAGCTATCTGGGCGAGAGAAGTATCGGTCATCAGGATCCGGGTGCAACATCTTTCACTCTTATGCTGAAAGCAGTGCAGGCACTGGCTTAAGGAGGGACAGTTATGGTAGGTATCGTAATCGTATCCCATAGTCAGAAGCTGGCAGAAGGCGTTGTGGATCTGGCTGCACTTATGGCTCCGGAAACACCGATGCGTGCGGCAGGCGGAATGGAAGACGGCGGATTTGGTACCAGTTTTGAGAAAATCAGTAACGCCATTGAAGAGATTTATACAGATGATGGTGTTGTGATTTTCATGGATCTGGGAAGTGCTGTTATGACAACAGAGATGGTTCTTGAAATGATGGAAGACCGCAACATAAAAATGATAGACTGTCCGGTTGTGGAAGGAGCGATTGCAGCAGCAGTTGTAGCTGCCGGCAATGCAAACATTGACGATGTGGTCAGTGTGGCGGAAGCGTCCAAGACCGCTCCGAAATTTACATAAAATATCAGGGAAGCGTTATATGTAACGCTTCCTTTTTTCTTGCGTGGAGAATATCACCGCTCCGCGCAGGGCGTGAGAAGAAAACAGCGGGGTGCCTGCCCCTCATGCAGTGCTAAACCGCACCTCCCGGAGCTTTTTTATCATCTGTCGGGGCATATTTTCCTGTTGACTGCATAACCATATAAAAAACGGAAAAAGAAGCCATGTTCGGACGGAAAAAGAAAGAAGAAAAAAAGAATGCGGCATCCGAAAGACCGTCTCTGAAAGAAACACGTCGGGCTTTTATGTGTACCATCCATGGAACGGGTGAAATTAATGTAGAAAATTATGGGACACTGGGAGATTACAGTGAGGAAAAAATCGTGCTGAACGGATATCGCTGTAAAATGACGATTGAAGGAGAAAAACTGTTGATTGATTATTTTACAGATGTCGATATGAAGATTACCGGAAAAATTCGTTCCATTCATTTTTAAGGAGAGCCTATGATTTTTTCTATCATGAATTTTTTGACCGGATATTGTTGTGTCACGCTTTCTGGAAACGGGCAGGAGCGTTTTTTAAATATATGTGTTTCAAAACGGCTATTGATATGGAGGCTTCGAAGAAAAGACAACCACTGTTGCTTCCTCGTCAGCCGGGCAGGATATGAAGAACTGGAGGAAATTGCAGCGAAAACCGGATGCAGCTATCGGTGTGAGTATAAAAAAGGGCTTCCGTTTCTCTTTACCAGATATCGAAAAAGAAAATGCTTTGTGGCGGCGTTGTTATTTTGTATGGCGGCAATGTATGTAATGTCATTGTTTATCTGGCAGATTGATACGATAGGCTGTTATTCCCATTCCAGAGAAGAACTGCTGGATTATCTCAGAGAAAATGGGATTAAAAGCGGAATGAGAATCTCCAGACTGTCCTGTTCGACACTGGAGGAAAAAATCAGGGAAGATTTCAGTGATATTGCCTGGGTGTCCTGCGAGAGAAAGGGGACGTTGTTAACAGTATCAGTCAAGGAAACACTGGATACGGCCAAAGCCGAAGAAAATCAGAGAGAACCCTGTAATCTGATTGCGTCGAAAAATGGAACCATAGAATCGATTATAGTGCGAAGTGGAACAGCAAATGTAAAAAAAGGAGATAAAGTCAAACCGGGAGATGTACTTATTTCCGGGGTAGTTGAACTTCACGATGATTCCGGTCAGCTTACAGAAACCGCTCAGGTGGCGGCCAGCGGAGATATATATGCGGTGACAAAGCTTAAGTATGAAGATGAATTCCCGCTTCTGTATTACGAAAAAGAATATACCGGAAATGAAAAAAGGCAATATCAGCTTCTGTGGGGCGGGCAGCTCTTAGAGCTTCCCCATGGAAAGAATCACTATGTACAATATGATGAGCAGTCAAGACAGATTTTACTTCATATCGGTCCACAGTTTTACCTGCCCTGCTCCCTCATAGAGACACGGGTGCGGGAATGTGAGATTCAGAAGAAAAAATATACCGAAAAAGAGGCCGTCAGGGAGGCAGAACAAAGAATCTCATTATTTCTGGCAGAATATGAGGCAAAAGGGGTAGAAATATTAAAAAATAATGTTAAAATAGACTGTGATAAAAATCAATGTATTGCCCGAGGCACGATAATGATAAAAGAACGATTTGGAAAGGTGCAGAAGCTGGACAGTACAACTCGGAGAGGAGCAAAAGAATGAATGTAACGGAACTGGAATTTGAATTTCCGGCCGCTCATGCGGGAAATGTTTTCGGACAGTTTGACTGTAATATGAAAAAACTGGAGAAAACTCTGCGGGTGACGCTTATTTCCCGCGGTGATAAAGTGAAATTAATTGGAAGCGAAAAAGACTGCCGGAGTGCAAAGGCAGTTCTTGACCAGCTTCTGCTTTTGTCAGAGAGAGGGAATACAATCACAGAGCAGAATGTGGACTATGCCCTTTCTCTTTCCATGACAGATAAAGTAGAGGTCATGGGAGAGCTGGATAACGACGTAATCTGTCATACAATTACCGGAAAGCCGATTAAACCAAAAACGGTTGGACAAAAGGACTATGTGGACAAGATATCCAAAAATATGATTGTATTTGGTGTAGGACCGGCGGGAACCGGAAAGACCTATCTGGCAATGGCCAAGGCAATCACCGCATTTAAAGCCGGTGAGGTGAGCAGGATTATTCTTACAAGACCGGCCATTGAAGCAGGAGAAAAGCTCGGATTCTTACCTGGTGATTTGCAGAGCAAAGTCGATCCCTATCTTCGTCCCCTTTATGACGCCCTTTATGAGATTATGGGAGCAGAAACCTTCATGAAAAATATGGAAAAAGGACTCATTGAAGTGGCTCCCCTGGCGTACATGAGAGGCCGCACACTGGATAATGCTTATGTGGTACTGGATGAGGCACAAAATACAACCCCTGCCCAGATGAAAATGTTTCTGACCCGTATTGGATTTGGGTCAAAAGCCATTATTACGGGAGATATGACTCAGAAGGATTTACCGGACGGGAGCCGTTCTGGTTTGACAGATGCATTAAGTGTTCTTCATAACATCGAAGGAATCGCCGTGTGCCATCTCACCAGCCAGGATGTGGTAAGACATCCGCTGGTACAGAAAATCGTTACCGCATATGAAGAATATGAAAAAAAGCAATCCGGAAAAAAGCCCCAGAAGAGGGAAGGAAACGGAAGAAAAGAACGAAGAAGAGCCTGACAGGAGAACAAGATGAATATTGAGATAGAATACACATATCCGGAGATTGTCGTGCCGGATTATGAGACCATAATAAAAAGAGTGGTGGAAGCCGCTTTAGATTATGAAAAATGTCCTTATGAATCCCAGGTTTATGTCCTTCTTACGGACAATGAGGAGATTCATGAAATCAACCGGGAGCACAGGAAAATCGACCGTCCAACCGATGTCCTTTCTTTTCCTATGGTAACCTATCTGACACCGGCGGATTTTTCCGATTTGGAAGAAAGAGAGCCGGACGGGTTTCATCCGGAAACCGGAGAACTGATTCTGGGAGATATTCTGATTTCCATGGATAAGGTGAAAGAACAGGCAAACGAATACGGACATTCCACAGTCAGAGAACTGGCATTTCTTGTGGCACACAGCATGCTTCATCTTATGGGATATGACCATATGGAGGAAGATGAACGAAAAGTCATGGAGGAAAAGCAGGAAGAGATTCTGAAGAACTGCGGTTATGTGCGGGAGGGAAATGTGTGAAAACCTACCATACGATAATTATCGGGGGCGGCCCTGCAGGAATGTCTGCCGCCATACAATGCGCAAAACAGGAGCAGAAGGTGCTGCTTTTGGATTGCTGCGAAAAAATAGGAAAAAAGATTCTGGTAACAGGCAACGGCAAATGTAATCTGACCAATTTAAGACAGCATTCCTCCTGTTACCGGGGGAATGCTCCTGACGCTGCCGGGAGCATTTTTGATGTTTTTGGACTAAAAGAAACTATGGAGCTCTTTCATGAGCTGGGGATCCATACAAAAGATAAAAATGGTTATGTATACCCTTATCATGAGCAGGCATCCGGCGTCAGAGAAGCATTTGAAGCGGCTCTTTTTGCAAATCATAATCTGGATATTCAAACAGGTATCCGGGTCACCGACATGATTCCTTCAAAGGACGGTTTTCGGATTGTGGCAGAAAGCAGCCAGGATGAGCCGGAAAAAGAAAAAGCAAATCGTAAAAAAGCCGCAAAACCGACAAAGAAGAAATTGATGCATTTTGCCGGACACAGTGTCATCATTGCCACCGGTGGCCTGGCGGGGAAAAATCTGGGCTGTGACGGAAGCGGATATGAATTTGCAAAAAAGACAGGACATCAATTGATAAAACCACTTCCGGCGCTTACGGCATTGAAATCCGGTGCGCCGTTTTTAAAAAAGCTTTCCGGAGTGCGAAACCCGGCACGGATTTCTCTTTACACGAAAGAGGACGGACTGCTGGCGGAGGAATGCGGAGAACTTCAATGGACGGATTATGGGATTTCCGGGGTGGCTGTATTTCAGCTCAGCCGTTTTGCTGCTGTGGCATTGGAGGACGGGAAGAACCCCTATGTGCTTCTTGATTTTATGCCGGATATTTCTCTGAAAGAAGTAAAAATACTTCTTTTGTCCATGGCAGAAAAATGTGGGTATAAAAACAGCAGAGTATTTCTGGACGGATTTTTTCCGGCAAAGCTTACGCCGGTTCTTCTTCGGGAAGCACAAATAGAAGAGGATTTTCCGGTATCAGCCTGGAAAGAAGAAGAGATATGCCGGATGGCCGGAGTCATAAAAGGCTTTTCTTTAAAAATTAATGGTTATATGGGATTTGAAAAGGCACAGGTGACCAGGGGTGGCGTTGCCATGACAGAAGTGACCGGGGAGCTGGAATCCCGTCACCTTCCGGGGCTTTTCTTTGCCGGAGAGGTACTTGATGTGGACGGAACCTGCGGCGGATATAATCTGCAATGGGCTTTTTCCAGCGGCAGTGTGGCGGGAAAAGCGGCATTTTTGAGGAATCAGTTATGTTAAGAATATCACAGTTAAAATTAAACATTAATCATACAAAAGAG
>JALEIY010000037.1 GCA_022769785.1 Eubacterium sp. | reverse complement strand
GAAATGTTTCGGCGTTATCTCCAGATTTACGGAGAGCTTCTCGACTCCAAAATATAAAAAGGAGCGGCTTTCACCGCTCCGGGGATATGCATCACATCTGTCACATGCATAGATTCGTTATTTCATTTCCAGTTCTTTCAGATATTTTTCTCTCTCCTCTTCAGGTACTCCGGCTGCTTCCATAGCTTTCTGGGCAGTCCAGTTCATGTTTTCCATCAGCTTTTTTATTGTTGTCAGTATTCCCTGGGTAATTCCTTTTGCAATTCCCTTCTCAATTCCCTTCTCAATTCCCCGTTGTTCGACGTCTTTGCTTAGATTGCACATTATCGACACCTCGCTCTCCAATGTTTTTGCTCTTTTCACAGCACGCCTATAACTTTTAATATCCAGTAAATCACACCGACAAGCCAGCTTGCAAAGACACCATAAAGGATGACCGGACCGGCGATGGTGAAGATTTTGACACCGATACCAAATACCTGGCCTTCTGCCTGATACTCAATGGCTGGGGAAGCTACAGAGTTGGCAAATCCGGTAATGGGTACCAGGGTTCCTGCCCCGCACCATTTGGCAAGAGGGGCGTACCACTGGAAGCCGGTGAAAAGGATACTCAATAATACCAGAATGATACTGACGGTGATATAAGCATTTTCCTGACTCATGTGGTAACGGTTTATGGCAATCTGATGGATGATTTCTCCCAGGACACAAATAAGTCCTCCGGAGAGAAATGCGTGCCAGCAGTTGGTAAAGGAACTGAATTTCGGAGTCAGGGCTTTGACTTTTCTGGCATATTCCTGTTTGGTTGGTTCTTTTTTCATAAGATTACCTGTCCTTTCTCTATTTCGGAAATACAAAGAACTGAAGAAGGGTGCCGATACATTTCCCCAGTGCGAAGGCCTTTACAAACCAGGGAAACCCTTTTCGGACTTTCAGGCGCCTTGCCATTACAGGGATAATGTTTACGACTTCTGCCAGTGCTCCCGCAAGACACCCGACAAATATCCCGGTAAAGAAGCCGCCGCAGTTCAAAAACAGGGTGGAGAGAATACGTGGAAGGAAACTGAAATCAAGGGGGTAAAGAGATATCAGATTCATCGCAATCAGTCCAAGTGCAAGGCAATTCTCATACAGAGGGATGTGACTGGCGGTTTTTGTCATTGCGGAAAGGCGGGGAATCACTCCCATGAGGCTCACAAAAGCCACAAAGCCACCGGCTGCGGCAAATCCGGCAGCCAGAGCGGTCCAGGCAAGAAAAATGCGACTAATGATCCACATCCAGCTCCGCGTCCTTTCTGGAGGCTCCCAGAATAAATGTCTGATTCACATCCTGTTCATACAGGCGCATCTGTACCTGAATCGGGGTTGGCTCGTTGGTTATCTTTTTGCCCGGGGTGTGATTGAAAAAGAGAAAGATTCCCACGGTCAGACCGAGTGAGTAAAACAGTTCGATAAAGGTCGGGCCGTCCGGTCTGGTCCCGAGAAAGGTTTCATAAAGCTGGGAAAAGACTTTTGCCATATCCACATCGTTATTGTATCCCATAATGGAAATACCGGTTCCCAGAAAACAGCTCAGACAGATAAAACATATTTTGGCCCGGAGCAGCCAGGGATTTGTTTTGGCCTGTTCCGGCCGATAATAAATAATCAGGTCCTGTTCCCCCACGTTTCTGATTTCGCCTCTGGAAATGACTTTTTCAATCTCCTGTATGAGATAGAGAATGGAGAGAAATGCCCTCCCTTCTTTGTCTTTTTCAAATTTATAAATTTCGATGTTTCGTATTTTTTCGGCAGTCTCTTCATCTCTGCAGTAAACAGAGCTTACATCTCTTATCCGGATATCCGGGCAATTGAGATAACTGCTCTGTTCTGCTTTCAGATAAATGACCGGGTGCTCTTCCATTTCCCTGCCTCCTGTTCCTTTCTTTTTCAGCAGTAACTTCGGATTCCTTTTGGCACAGAAGATGCATTTCGGCGCAGCTTCTACTTCTGTTGTATTTCATCAGAGAACAGTATGTGTAAAATACAGATTTTTAATTCTGAGACTTTTTTATTTTCGCATTTTCTCCAATATTTTCTTTTCCAGTCTCGAAACCTGTACCTGAGAAATCCCCAGTTTTTCGGCAACGGCTGCCTGTGTTTTGTTTTCAAAATACCGCATTTGTATGAGGAGCTTCTCCGCAGGATTTAAGGTTTCCATCAGTTGATGAATATACATCCGGTTCAGCGCCGATTCCATCTCATCATTTTGCTGTTCAATTTTATCTTCCAGATAGATTTCGTCCCCGTCTCCCTGATAAATCACTTGATGAAGGGACGCCACCTCCTGTCCGGATTCCAGTGCCATAAGGACATCCGTCTGATCCATATGCAGCGTGGCAGAGATTTCGTCAATCGTCGGTTCTCTGTGATATTCCTTTTGATACTGCTCCGATTCTTTACGGATTTTGCAATATGCCTCTTTCAGACTTCGGCTGACTTTTACCATGCCGTCATCCCGGAGAAAACGCCGGATTTCTCCGACAATGAGCGGAATGGCGTATGTAGAAAATTTCACCTCGCGGCTCAAATCAAAATGGTCAATGCATTTCAGTAATCCAATGCTTCCAATCTGAAACAGGTCTTCGTTTTCATACCCTCTTCCCTGAAAACGCCGGACGACGCTCCATACCAGTCCCACATTTTCTTCCACCAGACGGGATCGTGCTTCTTTATTGCCTTCCTTTGCCTGTCGGATTAATTCACAGGTATGATCCACTACTCTCCTCCCATTTTCTTTGTCATTCGGACAATGGTTCCATGCCCCGGCCTGCTTTCTACCTCCAGCTTGTCTGTAAAGGCTTCCATGAAAGTAAATCCCATACCGGAGCGTTCCTGTTCCGGCAGGGTGGTATATAACGGTTCCATGGATTTTCTGACATTTTCCATGCCTTTTCCCTCATCCGAAACGATTACTGTGAATTCTCTTCCTTTTCTTTCCAGGGACATTTTAATTTCTCCCCGACCTTCCGGATATGCGTGAATGATTGCATTGGTGACTGCTTCGGAGACTGCGGTTTTAAAATCCGACAGTTCTTCCAGCGTCGGATTTATCATTGCCGCAAAAGCGGCGGCCATGGTTCTTCCGATACGTTCATTTTCAGGAAGACTGATAAAGGTCAGTTCCATTTTATTCGTGTCTGCCTGACTTTGCTTCATTGATAGACCTCCTTCATTTCTTCCACGGAATTTAAAATGGTTACCAGCTTTAATATTCCGGACATTTCCCACATTTTCTGAATGGACGGACTGCCTCCAAAAAGAAATACCCTGCCTTCCACTTGGTTCATCTGCTGCACTCTGCCGAGAATCAGGCCGATGCCGGAGCTGTCCATAAAGGTTGTCTGACTGAAATCTAATATGACATCACGGATTAGTGCTTTTAAAAACATGATTTCGCATTCTTTTCTTATGATGTCTGCCTGACAGTGGTCCAGCTCCCCGGGAAGTCGAATCACCAGGCAGTGATTGTGCATATGACAGCAGCTCATTTTACTCACTCCTTTTTTATTTTGCATCCATATCTGCATTTATTTTTGTTTCGGACTTATTGTAGTACAGACAAAAAAAGAAGTCCGACAAAAGCTGTCGAACCTCTTTATTATTGATTATTGTTTTTATTCTGTTTTTTCTTCGGTAGTAGCTTCCGATGCATCTTCTGTGTCTTTGCTGTCTGTCTTTCCATCATTTTTATGCTGGGCAGCCGCTTCTACGGCATCTTTTACTACCATATCCAGGCCGTAGTTGGCAGATTTACGAACCAGATCATCATCTCCGGAATTGTTGATGATGTCATAGAAATACGGGGTGGATGTCTTTGTATCGCCAAGACGTTTATAGCACATGGCAACATGATAAAGAGTATTGTAATCTTCTTTGTACTTGTAGGATTTCTCCAGATCCTTCTTGGCATCTTCGTATTTGTAATGGTCGTAAGAACTCTTACCGCTGTTATAAAGCTGTTCTGCAGCTCTCGGGAATGCAGTATTTTTCATGGTGGTGTACATATTTTTGGATGTATCGGAAGGCAGAGAATCTTTATCCACATTGGCAAGCTGCTCTGCACATTTCACATAGTCCCCGTCGCCATAAGCCTCTGTTGCTTTTAAGAGGCTGTCATACATACTGTCTTCGCCATCAGAGCCCTCGTAAACCTTCAGACGCTTTGTGAGAGTTTTATTCTTTTTCTCAAGAGATTTCTTATCGTCCTGCAGCTCTTCAATCTCTGCATCCTTCTTCTGCACGGTCTGATTATATTCTTTTTTCAGACTGTTATAATCCACACTGACTCCGGCTTTTACACTCGGAATTACAAGAACAAACATGGCAATGACACCGATGGCCAGACCGATGAGCATATAAACAAACTGCTTCCAGGTTTCTTTATTCGGGTCCTCATAATGGTCCACCGGACGCACGTTTTTCAGATTGTTATTATCCTGTGTCTGTACCTCTGCCGGAATGCTGTCCGGAGAGGAGGAAACCTTTTCTCCCAGCTCCATCAGATAACGTCTTGCGGTTGTATTATAATTATCTACTGCGAGAGCATTGTGAAGGTCATTCTTTGCCGCTTCCGTTTCTCCTGCACGCATATGAAGAAGGGCGAAAAGGAGATGTCCCCTTACAAAATTCGGCGTAATACTTAACACCTTTTTAATCTGAATCATCGCCAGGTCATCGCTTCCCTGTTTCGCATAGGATAATGCCAGGTTAAACTTCTTGGCAGTTTCATTAATTGCTTCAAAAATCGACGGATGTTCTTCCATATCCCGAAGGTAAAGATTGGCAAGATTCTCCTCAACTGTAACCAGTCTGGCACTGATGCGCCACTGGATGTAGGCTTTGCCGCCTTCACCCATCTCGTAATAAACGAGTCCCAAAAGATTACGGGCATCCTTATGCTCTTTATTGTATGATAACGCTTTTTTGAGCTGCATTTCCGCACCGCTCAAATCCTTCATCTGTGCTTTTTCCAGGCCGATATTGTAATAATAATTGGCAGTGTTCTGTGCTTTTGCCACATGCTTGTTATTAAAACAGCAGCAGGTACAGAAACCGTCCGCTCCGACGTTACGGCCGCATTTAATACATTTCATGTCTTTCCTCCTGACTATGCTGTAAAATTACTCTGCTTTGCCGTTTTTCAGTTCCTGAACCATCTCTTCCACGAGATCTGTTATATCTTTTACGTCATTATCAAAAAGTTCTTCTTCTCCAACTTCCACGCCGACTGCCGGTTTAAACTTCTTTAATTCAATATTAAAATCAATCATCACATATCCTCACTTTCTCTGTCGTCCGGAAAACCGGAGTCTTCCGGGCTTTATCCGGATAAAGAAACCCGGACTGCCATATATCTATTTTCTCTGTCTTTTAAGCTCCCCTGCAAGATACAGAGAACCAAGGCATAAAAGACACTCCTCTTCACCCTTTTGCTTTCTGGCCGTCTCAAGTGCCTTGGCAGCGCAGGAAATCTCCTGTACCGGACTGTCTGTCCTGGCTGCAAAATATGTTGCCACCGAAGCTGCGGAGGCTCCTCTTTCTTCCTCAAGGGCCGTCACGTAAATCTTCTTCCACGGAAGGCCGGTCAAAAGCTCAATCATACTCGTGTAATCTTTATCTGCACAGACTGCAAAAAGCAGACTCCACTTTTTTGCCTCTGCTCCGATAGTCTGACAAATCCGGTAAACTGCTCCCGGATTATGCGCCCCGTCAACATACACACCGGGAAAAAGTTCTTCCATTCTTCCTTCCCACTGCATATGATACAATCCTTCACGGATGACCTCGTCACAAAGCTCCGGCAAAAGAATCTTTGCCGCTGTCGCTGCCAGTGCTCCATTATAAATCTGGTAGTTTGCAATGCCGGAAACACTCAGCAGATTACATTTATAATAACTACTATTTATAGAAAAATCAATGTTATTCTCTGTTTTTTTTAAAATTGTAATATTTTCGTAACGAACTTTATAAATGTGTGTTTTTTTCTTTTTTGCTTCTGTCTCTAAAACCGGAAATGCTCCGTTTTCTTCATCAAAAGCTACCACAGGGACACCTGTTTTTATAATTCCCGCCTTCTCTGCCGCTATTTTTTCGATGGTATCTCCCAGAATCTCCGTGTGGTCAAGACTGATGGAAGTGATAACCGAAAGCACGGGGTCACACAAAACCGTGGCATCCAGCCTTCCTCCCAATCCGGTTTCCATAATGCAGTAATCCACCTTTTCTTCGGAAAATATCAGGACACTCATCAAAAACAGTACTTCAAAATAGGTCAGTGGCTTTCTTCCCTCTGACTCTCCGGTCAGCATCAGCTCTCGCACGGTTTTCCACGCACCGGTCAGCTGTTCTTCGGTACACATTTCAAAATTAATGCGGAAACGCTCTCCGATGCACACCAGATGCGGGGAGGTAAAAAGTGCTGTCCGATAACCTGACTTCCGCAGGATGGATTCCAGAAAAGCGCAGACGGAACCCTTTCCATTGGTCCCGGCAACATGAATCACCCGGAGTTTTCTTTCCGGGTGATTACATTTTTCCAGATATGCACTAAGATTGGACAGGCTCGCCTTCGGGCTGAATTTGGGAATTGATGATATTTCCTCTTCTATCTGCTCATAGGTCATATGCTTACCTGCCATTTTATTTGCGAAGCTGGGAAAGACGCTCTGCCACCTGCTCAGCCATTGCCTGATACTTGGCAAGCTTTTCTTTCTCTGCCTCTACTTTCGCCGCCGGCGCTTTGCTTACAAACTTTTCATTATTCAGCATACCGCTGGCACGTTTGATTTCGCCTTCGAGTTTTGCTGCCTCTTTTTCCAGTCTCGCAATTTCCTTTTCCACATCCACAAGCTCTGCAAACGGAATATAGATAACTGCTCCCGGAATCACTGTGGAAACCGCATCATCTGCGATACCGCTTCGGTCTTCCTGAACATGAACCTCTCCGGCATAGCCCAGAGTTGCAAAGAACACGCCGGAGCGCTCAAAGGTTGCCCGGATATCCGCATCCTCAGAAACCACATAAACCGTTGCCTTTTTGCTCGGCGGTACATTCATGTCCGCACGGAGATTACGGATATTGCGCACTGCGGTTTTAATAATCTCCACTTCGTTTTCTTCTGCTTTGAAATCGTATTCTTCCTTAAATACCGGCCAGTCGGAAACCATGATAGATTCCTCTTCATCCTGCATACTGCAGAAGATTTCTTCTGTAATAAACGGCATATACGGATGCAGAAGCTTCAGTGCTGTAATCAGCACATTTTTCAGGGTATATAACGCCGCTGCCTTGGTTTCATCTTCGTCATTATAAAGCCGCGGCTTAACCATCTCAATATACCAGTCACAGAACTCTTCCCAGATAAAGTCGTACAGTTTCGCTACGGCAATACCCAAATCATAGTTTTCCATATTTTCTGTGACATCTTTTACCAGAGTATTGGCCTTGGATAAAATCCACTTGTCCGCCGGAGTCAAATCCGCAAGAGTTACATTTCCAAGGTCGGCTTTTTCGATATTCATAAGCATGAAACGGGAAGCATTCCATACTTTATTGGCAAAGTTTCTGCTGGCAATGATTTTCTTTTCGGAGAAACGCATATCATTGCCCGGAGCGTTTCCGGTCACCAGGGTCAGTCTTAAGGCATCAGCGCCATACTGATTAATAATCTCCAGCGGATCAATACCATTACCCAGGGATTTACTCATTTTCCGTCCCTGCTCGTCACGAACCAGACCGTGAATCAGAACATCAGAAAACGGAGACTTGCCCGTATGCTCGTATCCGGAAAATACCATTCGGATTACCCAGAAGAAGATAATATCATAACCGGTTACCAGTACATTTGTCGGATAGAAATAATCCAGATCTTCGGTCTGTTCCGGCCATCCGAGAGTGGAGAACGGCCAAAGGGCGGAACTGAACCAGGTATCGAGGGTATCCTCATCCTGCGTCAGGTGTGTGCAGCCACATTTCGGGCATACTTCCGGCTGCTGTCTTGCAACAACAATCTCACCGCATTCTGCACAGTAGTAAGCCGGGATGCGGTGTCCCCACCAGAGCTGTCTTGAAATACACCAGTCGCGGATATTTTCCAGCCAGTGCAGGTATGTCCTGTCAAAATGCTCCGGTACAAAACGAAGTTCTCCGTTTTTTACTGCTTCAATGGCAGGTTTTGCCAGTTCATCCATACGAACAAACCACTGTTTTTTCACCAATGGCTCTACGGTAGTATGGCAACGGTCATGGGTTCCTACATTATGGTTATGCGGCTCAACCCGAACCAGATAGCCTTCTTCTGAAAGCTGGTCAACGATTGCTTTTCTTGCCTCATAACGGTCCATTCCGGCAAATTTTCCGCCGTTTTCATTGATGGTACCGTCATCATTCATAATATTGATTTCCGGCAGATTATGGCGTTTTCCCACCTCAAAGTCATTCGGGTCATGAGCCGGTGTAATCTTAACGGCTCCGGTACCGAACTCTTTGTCCACATAAGAATCGGCGACGATTGGAATCTCCCGGTTCACAATCGGAAGAAGCACCATTTTGCCAACCAGATCCGCATATCTTTCATCCTCCGGATGAACGGCGATAGCTGTATCACCCAGCATGGTCTCCGGACGGGTGGTGGCAATCTCAATTACCTGGTCGGTTCCAACGATTGGATAATTGATATGCCAGAAAAATCCTGCCTGGTCCTCGTATTCTACTTCCGCATCGGAAATGGATGTCTGGCAGACCGGACACCAGTTGATAATACAGGAGCCTCGATAAATATATCCTTTTTCATAGAGCTTGATAAAGACTTCTTCTACTGCCTTGGAGCATCCCTCATCCAGTGTGAAACGCTCCCTGTCCCAGTCTGCGGAAGAACCGAGCTTTTTCAGCTGGCTGACAATCCGTCCGCCGTACTCTTCTCTCCACTCCCAGGTACGTTTCAGAAAACCTTCTCTTCCAAGCTCATCTTTGTCGATACCTTCTTCTTTTAATTTATTGATAACCTTTACTTCCGTCGCAATGCTGGCGTGGTCCGTTCCCGGCTGCCACAGCGCATTGTAGCCCTGCATTCTCTTGAAACGAATCAGGATATCCTGCAAGGTGTTATCCAGTGCATGTCCCATATGAAGCTGCCCGGTAATATTTGGCGGGGGCATCACAATTGTAAAAGGTTTTTTGCTTCGGTCTACTTCCGCATGGAAGTATTTTTTCTCCATCCATTTTTCATAAAGCCGGTCTTCAATTTCTGCCGGATTATAAGTTTTATTCATCTCTGTTGCCATTAGTCTAAGTCCTCCTGGTTATCTATAGTATAACTATTTGGCCAATTTGTCACTATTAAATTTATGAACTGCTCAAATCTCCGCTTCTTTTCGGAAATCATTTTGCATACTGCGAATCAGTTTTTCTGAAACCTTCTCTGCCTCTTCTTTTCTTCCCTGCTCCTCCAGGAAGGTCATCCGTTTCACCCGGTCGGCCGCTTCCGAATCCCGGTATTCTTCCCATACGGAAGCATAACGATGTTCGAAGGATTCCTGGGAGAGCTCCGATATCTGAAAGCTTTCCATCTCATGAAGCGCTGTCTCCTCCCCCTCAACCAGGGCAGTAACACAATAATAACCGAAAAGAGATTCTTCCTCTCCGGTAAGCTGGTAGGCTTTCAGGAAATCTATTTTCGCATCGTGAAAACGAAACAGTCTCGCTTTTGCCGCTGCCAGATTATGATAAATGTTTCCCTGAAGAACCTCATCTTTCGTATCTTCCCGCAATGCCCGACAGTAGCAGGCAGCAGCCATGGATGTTTTTTTATACCGGAAATACAAATCTCCCGTCCATTTTCCTGCCAGGGCAGGGGATGCATTTTTCAATTCCCGGTACTCATCCAGAATCTTATGAATATCTTCTTCTGAAAAATAATTTCCTTCCCGGAAGAGAGCGGAAAAATATTTCATCTGGTCTTTTTCCGGGTCTGTAAGCCTGCAAAGCTGCCGGTACAGTTTATCAAGACCAAGCTGATTCTTCATATAATAAAGCAGTTCCTCTTCCGGCAGGCTTTTTATATAAAATATCATATGTCTGCTGAGATAATAGCAGATTTCTTCGTAACTGAATACCCGGACACCGGTTTCCGGGAAGGTATACGGCTCTGCACCGGTTTTTCCGATACAGATGATAGTTTCACGCATGATTTTTTCCTCCCGTCAAGATATAAGCTGAAATGGAAAGACCGTTACTTTCCCCGTAGCGGGATATAACGAGCCAAATCCGAGATCTGTCAGGAGAATAATGCCTTCCCCGGCAGAAGTAAACTGCACCTGAATCCGGATTCGTGTCGTTTTTGGCGGACGTTCCGGCAAATCTTTTATCTCGCAAACGGAAGATACCATTTCGTTATTTTTTGTATTATGATAAAAAAACTCTACCTTATGACTTTTATCCAGAATAATATCAACCGTTCCCTGTGTATTGTACCATTCCTTGCCGATGGAGGTCACCGGAATATAAGCGGGATGAGTTCCCTCCTGAATAATCAGTCCAATCGTATGACGCACCATATCCGGCCCGTCCATCAAAAGCATTCCATCCTCCATAAACGGGATTGGTCCCAGTCCCATGAGGCAGGCACCGTTGGCATAAAGATTCTGTCCGAGGAATACCCGTCTTCCCGCGCAAAGATAGGTCAGCGTTCTCTTCATCCAGTTTCCTTCAAATCCTTCTCCGGTCAGATAAATGATATGAGCCGGATGCTTTACAAGAAAATGCTTCATCATGCGGCTGAAATTATAATCAAGCTCTGTGGTTCCTTCGGATAGGTCAATGTTATGTTCTTCAAGAGGAATCTCTCCCTGCACTGCCCGGTATGCTTTTTGTCTGGCAGAGCGAAGCTGCTCCACCATAATATAGGTAAGCTTCTGATTGCTGAAATGAAATAAAATCGTATTTCGTTCCCAGACAGCCCTCTCCTGATGAAACACATATTCCACAAAAGCCCGGAACCTTGTAACGACAGTCACGGCATGCGCGCTGTGAAAGGAATCCTCCAGAAGATTATCAAGTTTTTCCCGGCAGGTATCCGCAGTATCCTCAAGTGCAAAATTCACAGATGCATAATCAGACCAGCTCAGATGATTGAGCGCCATATACTTTTTCAGCCTGTCCAGGCCGTTTTCCATATATTCTTCCTGTTCCTCCGGCATCAGAGGAAAGCTCTCCTCCTCCATGCATTTGCCGTCCTCATCATATATACTGAACTGTATCGATTGGCGGCCGATATCCACTCCGGCTATTTTTTTCATTTCCTGTTGTTCCATAATGATTTCCCAGCCTTTCCCTGTCTACATCAGCTTTATAAAATGGTCGGTAAAATAAGCCTTCCTGAGATACTGATTCAGACTCTCTTTATCGTAGTCTCCCACACTCAGTCGGTTAAGCTCAAAGAAACGGCTGTCCTCTCCGTCATATTCAAATGTTTCGAATTGTAAATCTTTTATATTTTTCACCGGTTCTCCGTCTTCTTCCAGATGATAATTCACATGGTCACTCTGATAAAAATGCATTGAGCAGACATATAATCCCGGCAGCACCTCTTTGAGTCTTTTTTCTGCCGTTTCCTCCCCGCTTCCTTCCGTCTGATAATAGACAATCACCTTCCGTCCGCTTTCTCCCCGATAGGTCAGGAAGGTTCTCTCCAGATAATCCGGAGGGAAAGAAATTCTGTCGGCAAAAGCATAATAGACCGGAAGATAATATTCCTCTTCCATGAATTCTCCGACAATCGCCTTTACCACTTCTTCGATTTTGTCATGCCATTCTTTTCGCTGTGCAAAATAATACAGAAAATGAACTTTGGCAGTTCTTCCTGTGATATTTCCCTTCATGATTTCCTGTCCCACGATGGCATGAATGGATTCCGGCAGCTCCAGAGAACCCTGAATTTCTTTTTTGCCCATATATTCCAGATACCGGGCAGCAATTTCAGGATTGATTTCCTTCTCGTAGAAGGATTCAAAAACAGGGAAAATTCCTGCAGTATCATTTCCGGTAAACATACTCTGCTCCAGAATCTTTGGCTCAAACTCTCCGGTTTCCAGCTGAAGCTTGCGGCTTCTTTCCCAGATACTTAAAAGATCCTCCAGTTCACCGTCAAAAAACTTCATCAGATATGTGAGAGTGTCCCGGTTATATTTTTTACTCACAAAGGCAGACCAGGCCAGCGAGAGTGTTGTTTCATCCAGTTTGCCGGCAGCATGCTGGACGCCAAAGGTGGCAAGCTTAAGCCTTTTTACTGCCCCCATAATCTGACATCCGTATAATTCAATGCCAAAATAGGCATTTTCAATCATACCCACTTCCATATAAAAGTCCATCAGATGCTTCCGAAAAGCCGGAGAAATTTTGAAATAATCTGTTCTTTCCAGCCAGCGGGAAAGTTCCGTTTTATTCTGATGATTCTCGTGATAAACCAGAAGCTTTTCCAGTGCTCTTTCCTGCATCCACGGCAGATACTCTTTATGGAAAGCAATCCGCTCGAGAACCGGCAAATCTTCCTGTCCCGGAATGTTATCCGCACAGGCAGAAAGAGACAGCAGCACTTTTTTGTTAATCATGTTCTTCCGAATCCACTCTTTCGGAAATTGCTGTAATGACAGGAATGGTTCCCACTCATACTCGATACCACAGGCATATCTCTGCTCATTGCTGTCGGTAAAAAACAGTCCGGTTCGATGATTATAAATCTGCACATAGCATACGCCGGATGACAACGGACAGTAAATCTCTTCTCCCATTTCCGGTGTTGTCACATACACACCAATCATGTTTTTATTTTTGCAAATCAGCTTCCGATAGAATAAAATATCGCAAACCGCCTTGGCATTTTCCGGCTTTTCAAGAATCTCTTTCTGAAAATGATGATACAAAAATGCCAGATGCTCATTCATTTTTCCTTTCAGGAGCTGCTCCTCCACAAAAGCTCCCATTTTGGCATAATAAGCGCCAAATACTTCTTCGTAAGCCTCTTTATTTTTCAGTACATTGGTATAAAGACAGGCTTTTTCCACAGAATCCAGACTGTTGCTGTAGGTAAAGTAAATCAGCACCCTCTGCGGAATGATTTCGTATTGTTTATAATCCATGCTGCGGATAAAAAATTCATTCAGTCCGATAATTTTAAGATTCGCCTCCACCGCTCTTCGGAAATAGTCATGATATTCTTTTCCGGTTCGGTTTCCTTTAATCAGCAGCGAACAAATGACCTGAAGAAATCTTTCATCCGGTTCAACACTGTAGAGTTTCTGCGCAATATAAAAGATGGAATTGCTGTAAAACTTCATTTTTAATGCCAGTCTGGCAAACTGATAAGCCAGCGACATGGAGATATATCCGTAACGGACACCCCATCGGAAAATACTGACTTCAAAAGAACCCAGCTCCTCCATATAATTCGGATTCTCATTGAGAATCTCGCAGGCCTCAAAATACAGCAGACAACTGTTATTGCCGGACTGAATAAGCTGACGGATGGTATCATACTGAAGTCTCTTGTTATACACATATTCTCTGTCCAGATAAATCAGCATCCATAAGGCTTCCGCTTTCTGTGTACCTACTTCATAAAACTCCCGGATGGAAGTCACTGCTTTTGAAATGACGTCCGGAGTTCTGAAAAGCATTGCCCGAAGATAAAGCAGATAGCAGGAAGCGAGTCCGGACAGCGACTCTTTTTCCTCGTATTCTTCAATCTCTTTTAACAGCTCTTTTGCTTCGTCAAAGGATTCTTCCATTAACAGAAGATGCACCTTAAAGAGCTTCCAGTTAATATCCTCTGTAAGATAAACCAAATCATCAAGGACATGGGCAGATTCTGTGGCAAAATCATCAAAATCAATGCTTCCTGTCCGAAAATACAGATAGTTGTGCATCAGTTCTGCCTGCTGTCTCCGAATCCGGCTTTTTTTCTCTCTTTCTTTTGTGTAAGCAGGTAAGGTGCCCCACCATTCCACCGGAATCTCGTATTCCTGCCGGACGGTACTGATATGAACCACATCATTTCCCATGGCATAGTTATGATTTTTTTCTATGGTGATTTCCAGTTCTCCATTGGAGAAATTGCGGCTGGTAAAGTTCTCCATCGAAAGCTGTACCTGCCCCTTTTCACTTTTTATGGTTCCTTCCAGGTATCCCGGAGAGGAAAGTTTGAGAAGAATCGTTTCTCTGTCTTTTCCCGCATCCAGAATCACGGTTTTATTCTCCACAGAAAGCTCTGACGGTTCCTTATAGCCTGCCGCAGTCATAAATTCTTCCAGAATCAGGCTGCGGGAACGGCCTTTCATCAGGCTGTGGTACAGAGCCTTCTTTTCCGGCTCTTCCTTAAGAAACACTTCGGAGAAATTCGGCAGGAAGAAAAGCTCCATGGCCTCCTGTACATCTTTTTCATAAAGAAGAGCAAACTGCTCCATATCCGAAACCTCACCAATGGATGTCTCTGCCCTTTTCGGGACAACCCGGATGCGATATGGAATATTGTATTCTCCTCCATTGGTTATCAGGACAAAATCGCCCTCAAATTCGCTTCCCGCCGTGGCAAGCTTTCCTTTAAAATAATATGTAATTTCCTGGCGGATACCGGTAAGCTCCGGATTCTCCAGGCCCATTTTGTCATTGGTAGAATGAACCCTGCCCTTCACCGGAACTTTGTTCACACTTTCCACAAGAAAGGTACCACGGGGAACCTTTCCCTCTTCCACAGTAAGCTCCAGATTTGTGACAGATATATGTAATTCCGGCATCTGATTATTTTTTTCTTCCAACTGTATCATTCCCCTTTATTTCACTGTAAACTTCCCTTTTGCAGACCAGGCGGAATAATAGGTTTTTCCGCCATATTTCCTCCAGGCCCGAACCTGATAATAACAGGTCTTTTTCTTCAGGCCGTTTAGAACTTTTCTCGCCTGATTCTTACGAATCGTCACGGTTTTTGTCTTTTTCATGTCCTTTGTATAGGAATACCGAATCTGATATCCGGATACTTTTTTCTGTTTTTTCCATGTAAGAAC
>JALEIY010000031.1 GCA_022769785.1 Eubacterium sp. | reverse complement strand
GGGTTGTCCCGGCAGCAGAAATCTGTCTTTCCTGCCTTTTTTGCAGAGAAGCAAAAGCCCCAATCACTACAAATGTTATCACAAACACCATAAATGTTGTGACTGCCATCATTCGTTTCATATGCCCACCCGTTTCTCTCTTCAGCATATGAAAGTCTCCTCTCCTTCTATCCATGTGCAAAAATGCGTTTTTTGTCCTAATAACGCTTTTATTTTCTTTTTCATTATAATAGATATTCCCTTGCGGCACAACCCCCCTGACCGAAGAGTTAATGGTTATTTAATAGTTTTGTGATAACTTTCCTGATTTTCCCGGGGGCAAATCACAAATTTTTATACCAAAGTCTCTTGATATTAGAGAGATTCTAGTATAGAATAAGAATACGGAACTTATAGTTCACATATTTCTATACGAAAAAGGAGGATACCATAATGGCATATGTAATTAGCGATGAATGTATCAGCTGTGGAAGCTGCGAAGGCGGATGTCCAGTAGGCGCTATCAGCGAAGGCGACGGCAAATTCGAAATCGATGCGGACAGCTGTATCGACTGTGGTGCTTGTGCAGGTACTTGCCCAACTGGCGCTATCTCTCAGGAATAATTCACATAACACATAAAAATGCCGCTGCATCTGATGACAGCGGCATTTTTTATTTGCGCTACCGACATAAGACAATCCCGGGTTCCCGGGAATATGCCTCATATCTTTCTTTTATTTTTTTTGAAAAATAAACTCTTTTTTCTTCCCTCATCTCTTGAAACGGCAATCTCCTGCCGTGCCCTCTGATGATTTCTGATTGTCTCGTCCAGTTTTTTGAATCTGGCTTCTTCTCTTTCTTCCTGTTCTTCGAGGACATCGTCCATTTCCCGGATGACTTTATCACAGATTCTGTCTCCCATGACATCGCCAAGAGTCTCTGCCTGTTCCTGCAAAGCCCTGCCGATAATTCTTCCCATAATTGATTCAAATTCTCTCATTTTATCTTCCCGGTCTCTGACGGACAGGTCTTCTTTTTTTGCTGTCGCCGGGACCTGCGGATTTTTCTTTTTCTCTTCTCCTTTTCTTAATGCCACCACTTTTCGGTTTTTATTCTCATATTCTTCTTCTGCATCTTCCTCATATTCTTCGCTGGCATATCTTTTTTCTCTCTGCTCGTCCTCCTCGGCGGCTTCCATATTTTCAAGCTCAACCTGTGCAACAAGAAGCTTATGTACATCAATCATTTTTTTCTCTTCCAGATCCGGCAGCACTTCCTTGACTGCCTTTAATTGAAAACCTTTATTCTTTAATTCCTTAATACAGTATAAAAGCTGTATTTCCTCGTCGCGGTAAAAACGGTGCCCCAGCTCATTTCGGGGAATCTTAAGCTCCAGCTCTTCTTCCCAGTAACGAAGCACATGATTTTCCACCTCCAGGAGCCTGGAGGCTTCTGAAATGGAATACTTTTTTTCTTTCATATCAAATACGCTCCTGTTTCCACGATATTTTAACTTAAAGAATCAAGTTTGTCCTTATTATAGCAAGCCTTCCGGTTGTTTCTCAATCATATTCGTTTTCTAAAAAATGACAAAAAGAGCGAAACCTTACAGATTCCGCTCTTTGTTCGCAAATTTCGTATACTGACCCAGCCATACCAGCTCTATGCTTCCTGTGGCACCATTTCTCTGTTTTGCCACAATGACCTCTGCCAGATTTTTCTTTTCCGTATTCGGATTATAGTATTCATCCCTGTACAGGAACATAACCACATCGGCATCCTGCTCGATGGCTCCGGATTCTCGAAGGTCCGACAGCATCGGTTTGTGGTCCTGCCTTGCTTCCACCGCACGAGAAAGCTGAGAGAGGGCTATGATTGGCACATTAAGCTCTCTTGCCAAAACCTTAAGGGCACGGGAAATCTCGGAAATCTCCTGCTGCCGGGATTCATTTCTACGGTTGCTGCTGCCGCTCATCAGCTGCAGGTAGTCTATGATAATCATCTCAATATCATGGGTCTGTTTGTATTTCCGGCATTTTGACCGGATTTCCGCCAGGGTTGTGGCGGTATCATCAATGATGAGTCTGGAATTACCAATCAATGCCGCACCTTCCAGAAGCTTCTCCCAGTCGGAATCGTGGAGGTCACCGGTTCGAATCAACTGCGAATCCACCATAGCTTCCGAAGCCATAAGTCTGGTTACCAGCTGCTCCTTTGACATCTCCAGACTGAAAATGGCCACCGAATGATTGTCCTTAAAGGCCGCATACTGCGCTACATTCAGAACGAAGGCGGTTTTTCCCATGGCCGGTCGGGCTGCCACCAGAATGAGCTCTGCGGGATGAAGTCCGGTCAGCATAAAGTCAAGTTCTTTAAAGCCCGTGGCAATTCCCGTTACTCTGCCCTTTGTCTTTGCTGCCTCCTCGATGGCATTCAGGGAGTTCAGCACCACATCCTGTATCGGAACGAAATCTGACATCCGGTTTCGATTCTGAAGTAGCCCGAAAATATTTTTTTCCGTTTTTTCCAGAATATCGCCCACTTCTTCTTTTCCGAGATAACAGTCATTCCCGATATCTTCCGTTACTTTTATCAGCGCCCGCAAAGTCGCTTTGTCATGAACAATCTGGGCATATTCGCGGACGTTGGCCGAGGTGGAGATCGTATCCACCAGCTCCCGGAAAAAGTCCAGGCTGGTCAGTGCCTCCGGAACATCCTTTTCCTTCAGCTTATTCTGAAGGGTAATTAAATCTACCGGTTTTCCTTCCCGGTACAATTCCACCATCGCCTCAAAAAGAATCCCGTATTGTCTCTGGTAAAAATCTTCTTTTACCAGAATATCCTCTGCCTCCACGATGGCATCCCGGTCCATGAGCATGGCACCCAGTACGGATTTTTCCGCTTCTTCGTTATGCGGCTGTATTTTTTTTATAAAATTCTCATCTACTGTCGGCATCGCTTCGCCCCGTTCTTAAAAAAGGGCTGTATGATACAGCCCCGAATTATCGTGTTCTTTTACAGTGCAGGCAACCTTTTGTCGCCTCTTATTTTTTCTCTGCTACTTTTACCACAAGCTGTGCCGTAACCTTTGGATGCAGCTTGATTTTTACATTGTGTGAACCAAGGCTCTTAATCGGTTCGTCCACAGATATTTTTTTCTTGTCCAGCTCGTATCCAAGCTGCTCTTTTGCCGCTGCGGCAATTTCTTTTGTGGAGATTGCTCCGAAGGTCTTGCCGCCTTCTCCCACTTTCATCTCCACCTGAATACTCTTTTCGCTGAGGGCTGCAGCCAGTTCCTGTGCCTCTTTTAACTGCTCTGCGGCAACCTTATCCTGATGGGCTTTCTGAAGTTTTAAGTCGTTGACATTTTTACTGGTCGCTTCTACGCCGAGGTTTTTTGGTAAAATATAATTTCTGGCATAGCCGTTGTTAACCTCTACCATCTGTCCTTTTTTTCCAAGGGATTTTACGTCCTGTAATAAAATAATCTTCATTCTGTTATCCTCCTAAATATCTCCTTCTGCCCTCATGGAGGACAGAACCTTTTTCAATTCTTCTCTGGCCTGTTCCACAGTGGTATCCTGCAGCTGCGCAGCAGCCACCGTAAGATGGCCCCCGCCGCCAAATTTCTCCATAATAATCTGGACATTGATATCATCAATAGAGCGGGCGCTGATATATATTGTGTCGGACAGTTTTGTAATCACAAAGCTGCCGCGGATTCCCTGTACATTTAACAGGCTGTTGGCTGCCTTGGCACCCACAACCGTCGCTCCGGTCGTATCGCCCGCGTCAAAGGTGGATATGGCAAACTCATCCATATATACCTCTGCCCGGTTGATAATCTCTGTCCGGATTTTGTAATGCTCCATATCTTCCCGGAACATTTTCCGGACTCTTGTCACGTCGGCGCCGGCTCTTCGCAGATAGGCAGCCGCTTCAAAGGTACGGACACCCGCCTTGATGACGAAATTGTCCGTATCTACCAGAATACCGGAATACATTGCATCCGCTTCGATTGGTTTGAGCTTCGGCTTATCCGGAATATACTGAAGAATCTCCGCAACCATCTCACAGGAAGAGGATGCATATGGCTCCACGTAGGAAACCACTGCCTTCTTAATCGTATCTCCCGTCTGTCTGTGATGGTCCAGAACCACAATGGTTTTGGCCTGTTTAATCAGCTCCGGACATTCGGTCATACCCGGAATATTGACATCAAGAATCACCATCATGGACGTATCATCATAAAACTGAAGTGCCTGTTCGTTGGTGACGAAAATAATTTCCTCTTCGTCATCCCGGTCGCTCATGACTCCGTTTACGATTGGTTCAACGGCAGGATAATCCTGATTCATGACAATGTATGCCTTTTTTTCCAGGGTCCGTGCCAGCCGGTAAATACCAAGGGCCGCACCCATGCTGTCCGCATCCGGATTCCGGTGTCCCATGATAAATATCTTTTCATGGGTCAGTATGATTTCCCGGAGGGCGTGAGCTTTTACCCTCGCTTTTACCCGGGTACTTTTTTCCACCTTCTGGGTTTTGCCGCCGTAATAGGAAATCGCATCCCCGTCACGGACAACCGCCTGGTCTCCGCCCCGACCCAATGCAAGGTCCATGGCGATTCTGGCACTTTCATAGGTTTCCATATATCCCGGTGCATTCACACCCACACTGATACTCAGGGTAATGGACAAATCATTTCCGATGTTGATGGCGCGCACCTCATCCAGGATGGAAAATCTGGATTCCATAAGCTTTTCCAGGTTCTTCTCTTCAAATACGAAAATGAACTTATCCTTCTCAAACTTTTTAATGATGGCATCCAGGCCCTTCATGTATTTGACGATTTTTCTCTCCACAAGTGCCAGCAAAAGAGACTGTCTGACCTCTTCCATGCTTTCAAGAACTTCTTCGTAATTATCAATGTAAATCAATCCGGCAACAAGACTTTTTCTTCTGGATTCTTCCTGATACTCCACCAATCTTGTTTCATCAAAGAAATAAAATGCCAGTACATTTTCATCGTCGGGCTTCTCTTTCGTATCTCCGATGACCTCATTGACGATTACATTCTTACAGTTCACACAATATTTTTTCTCGCCGCAGGTTATGTGAACCTCCTTGCTGCTTCCTTTCTGCGGAAATACTTTCTTATACAATCCGGAAAACATCTGAGTAATATTTTTCTTGGAAACTTTTCCATCCATCAATTCCAGAAAGCTCTGATTGTACCAGATAATATCTCCCGTACAATCTGTCAGAACATAAGGTACCGGCAGCTCCTTAAGAAGGCTTTTTTGCACCTGCCCCTGCTCGAACCCGGCACTGCGAAGCTCCATGGAAATGTTTCTCTCAAGATATTCATACTGAATCACCGAAAAAATCAGATAAATTCCATCCGCAATGCAGAGCAGATATCCGGCTTCCGGACAGATATCTGTCAGCCGGATACCGATTACAAGAAGGGCAGCTGCCATGACAATCGGCAACCACAGATTCCAGCGGAATCGTTTTAAAAACATCTTTTCCTGTCTCATTCTCTTTTCACCATATGATTTCATTCTGCCTCCGGTCCGGATGGCACCGGAGGAAAGCATTTTTCATTGCACATATATTTGGTTATTATACCACCAATCACTTCGTTTTTAAAGAGCATTCCGGAAAATGATCGAGTAGGAGGGAAATTTAATTAAAATTTCCCGACCTCTCACACCACCGTGCGTACCGTTCGGTACACGGCGGTTCAATCAACTTAACAAGTAACACTCTTTTCGGTGTAGTAATCTAACATTGAGATTAATCCAAAC
>JALEIY010000030.1 GCA_022769785.1 Eubacterium sp. | reverse complement strand
GTTTGGATTAATCTCAATGTTAGATTACTACACCGAAAAGAGTGTTACTTGTTAAGTTGATTGAACCGCCGTGTACCGAACGGTACGCACGGTGGTGTGAGAGGTCGGGAAATTTTAATTAAATTTCCCTCCTACTCGATTGTATAAAACAGCGGGTCGTTATATAATAAATCTTGGAAAAGAAACAGAGAAAAATGGCAATACTGTAAGAATAATATTGTATTCAGGAAATGAGGTGTGCTATATGGATAAAATATATGATGTAATTATTATCGGTGGAGGCCCAGGCGGCTATACGGCAGCGCTCTATTGTGCAAGAGGTGGTCTGTCCACGCTGGTTTTTGAAAAACAGGCTGCAGGCGGACAAATGGCCCTTACCTCTCAGGTTGATAATTATCCGGGCTTTGAAGAAGGTGTGGATGGTTTTATTCTGGGAGAAAAAATGAAGCAGGGAGCAGAGCGGTTCGGAGTGGAAACCAGACGGGAAGAAGTCTCTGCGGTTAAGCTTACTGAAGACATCAAAGAAATTACAGCAGGAGAAGAAACATTCAAAAGTCGTTGTGT
This sequence comes from Eubacterium sp., assembly GCA_022769785.1. Lineage (GTDB taxonomy): Bacteria > Bacillota > Clostridia > Lachnospirales > Lachnospiraceae > Anaerobutyricum. The sequence goes on along the minus strand of JALEIY010000030.1, from coordinate 2,493 downwards.
GATTATTGCAGCAGGTGCAGGACCACGGAAACTGGGACTTTCCGGTGAGGAAGAAATGACCGGAAGCGGCATCAGTTATTGTGCGGCCTGTGACGGAATGTTTTTCCGCAAAAAGACGGTGGCAGTCATCGGCGGCGGCAATACCGCTGCGGCAGATGCGCTTATTTTATCCCGGATATGTCAGAAAGTGATTCTGGTACACCGAAGAGACGAACTTCGTGCCGAGAAAATATATCAGGAACCGCTTTTTTCTGCAGAGAATATTGAATTTTGCTGGAATTCTCAGGTAGAAGAGCTTCTTTATGACGAGAAAATCACCGGTATAAAAATCAAAAATAAAATCACAGGTGAAATCAGTGAGAAATCCTGTGATGGCGTTTTTGTCAGCGTGGGAAGAGAACCGGCTTCCGAGCTTTTTAAAGAGCAGATTGCCGTAAGTAAAGAAGGATATATTGTGGCCGATGAGACAACAAAAACTTCTCTGCCGGGTGTGTTTGCGGTAGGAGATATCCGCACAAAAGAAGTGCGCCAGATTGTAACAGCGGCTGCAGACGGCGCAACATCCGCTCATTTTGTGCAGGAATATCTGGCAGAGCAGACAGCAAAGCAGGGATAACAGGAGGAAAACACGGTGAAATGGAATAAACTGACGATTGAGACAACGACAGCGGCAGAAGATATGTTAAGCTATGAGCTGCAGGAGATGGGAATAGAAGGAGTGGAGATTGAAGACCATGTTCCGCTTTCCGAAGAAGACCGTAAAATAATGTATGTGGATCTTCTGCCGGATGAAATTGCCCCGGATGACGGAACCGCAAAGATTTCCTGTTATGTGGACGAAAAGGATGATCTGGATGCCGTTGTGGCAAAAATCAGGGACAAAATCGAAGAATTATCTGCATTTATGCCAATGGGAACCGGAAAAATTACCTTTGATGTCACCGAAGAGGAAGACTGGATTAATAACTGGAAAGTCTTTTTTAAACCCTTCCGTCTGGATGACAACATTGTAATAAAACCGACCTGGGAGACATTAACGGACCAGAAGGAAGATGATATCGTCATTGAGATTGACCCGGGAACGGCTTTCGGAAGTGGCTCCCACGAGACAACAAAGCTTTGTATTTCCCAGCTGAAAAAATACATGAAAAAAGATACGGAGCTTCTTGACGTGGGAACCGGCAGCGGAATCTTATCCATTATCGGACTGAAGCTGGGTGCGGCTCATGCGGTGGCTACCGATATTGACCCGAATGCCATCCGGGCTACGGAGGAAAACTTTGAAATAAATCATGTTTCTGACGGGCAGGCAGCGGTTTTTCAGGTGAATATTCTGGATGAGAAAGAAGCGGCTGGTTTTTATGAGAAAAACGGCGGAAAACAGTATGACATTATCGTAGCGAATATTCTGGCGGACGTGATTATTCCTCTTTCCGGAATTGTTTCTCCTCTTTTAAAAGAGGACGGCGTCTTTATTACCTCCGGAATTATTAATACGATGGAGGAAGCCGTTAAAGAAGCGATGCTTTCCAATCATTTTGAAATTCTTGAAATTAATCATATGAAAGACTGGGTAAATATCACTGCGAAAAAGGCGGCGGCTGGGAGATAATTATGTATCAGTTTTTTACAGAGCCGGAAAATATCCGGGAAAATGAAATAATCATATCTGACCACCAGGATGTCAATCATATTTGCAATGTCCTGCGAATGAAAGTGGGAGAGGAAATCGCTTTTTGTTGTCAGGAAAATCAAAAAGAATACATTTGTCGTATTTCTTCCATAGAAAAGGAGGAAGTCCGGGCGGTAATTGAGGACATCAACGGGGAGTCCGGAGAGCTTCCCGTAGAGATTACTTTGTTTCAGGGACTTCCAAAGGGCGACAAAATGGAATTGATTATCCAGAAAGCGGTTGAATTGGGAGCCGCCCAAATTGTGCCTGTGGCGTCAAAAAGAGCGGTAGTGAAGCTGGATGCCAAAAAAGCAGTGAAAAAGGTACAAAGATGGAATGAGATTGCCAAAAGCGCGGCAAAACAGTCAAAACGCCGGGCGATTCCGGAGGTGACGCAGGTTATGTCTTTCCCGGAAGCCGTGGAATACGGAAAAACCATGGATATGCTGCTGATTCCTTATGAGGATGCCCGAGGAGTGGCTTATTCCAAAGAAATCATTGCTTCTGTAAAAGGAAAGAAAAGTCTTGGAATATACATTGGGCCGGAAGGCGGATTTCAGGAGGAAGAGGTTGCTCTCGCACAAAGTGCGGGTGCATATTCCATTACTCTCGGACACCGGATTTTACGGACAGAAACCGCAGGTATGGCAGTTCTTTCTATTATAATGTTTCTGCTGGAAGAAGATTAGCCGCAGGTATAAACCGGTATCCGGCACTATCCGGAGAAAAGCCTCTGACGGATTGCCGGAACAAAAGAAAAATTTAAGAGCAGGAGGAAACCGTGATGGCAGGTTCATCATTTGGAACAATATTTCGTATTA
>JALEIY010000021.1 GCA_022769785.1 Eubacterium sp. | reverse complement strand
ATATTTCATACCTCTGATAAGGCAATCTGGGAATATATGAATCAGTTTGCAGAGTTTAATCAGTACATTAATTCTCCGGTGGCTGTCTATAAGGATGAGCTTTATAACCTGCCTTTTAATATGAATACCTTCAGTAAAATGTGGGGAATCCGGACACCGAAGGAGGCAAAAGAGATTATTGCGGGACAGATTGCCGATTTGGGAATCACTGAGCCTGCCAATCTGGAAGAGCAGGCGCTTTCTCTGGTAGGAAGGGATGTCTATGAGAAGCTGGTGAAAGGGTATACCGAAAAGCAGTGGGGAAGAGACTGCAAAGAGCTTCCTTCATTTATTATCAAACGGCTGCCCCTTCGTTTTACATATGATAACAATTATTTTAACGACAGATATCAGGGGATTCCGGTTGGCGGTTATACCCGTATCATAGAAAAGCTGTTAGAAGGCTCTGAGGTGCGTTTAGAGATCGATTATTTTGAGTTCCGAAGAAAGTATCCTGACATAGCCCCAAAAACGGTCTACACCGGTATGCTGGACCGATACTTTGATTATAAGCTGGGCGTACTGGAGTATCGCTCCGTATCCTTTGAACATGAACACCTGGATATGGATAATTACCAGGGAAATGCAGTGGTAAATTACACGGAAAGAGAGATTCCGTATACAAGAATTATTGAACATAAGCATTTTGAGTTTGGTACACAGCCGACGACGGTGATTTCCAGAGAATATCCAAAAGAGTGGACAAAGGGAGATGAACCGTATTATCCGATTAATGACGAGAAAAACAAAGCACTGGCTCTTTCGTATCGGGAGCTGGCAGAGAAAGAAGAAAATGTAATTTTTGGCGGTCGTCTTGGCGAATATCGTTACTACGATATGGACAAGGTGGTTCAGGCGGCTTTAGAGGCAGCCCGGAAGGAAAAGAACAGATAAAAAACGGAAAGGCGTTCCATTCACATGAATGCCTTTCCGTTTTTTGTGTTATTTTTTGATTTTTGCAATTTTGATGTACTGTTTTACAACCTCGATAAGCTGTTCGTAGCTTGTGCTGGCTGTGTTCAGGCAGAAATCATAATTTCTTGCATCGTTCCAGTCTCTGCCGGTATGGTATTTATAGTAATCGGAACGATATTTGTCTCTTTTTTCAATCTTTTTGATGATTTCTTTTTCTGTACCGCCATTTTGAGACATGGCACGTTTGATACAGTCTTCTTTTGGAGCATAGAAAAACAATTTAATCACATCAGGTTCATCTTTTAAGATGAAATCGGCGCACCGGCCGATAAACACACAGGATTCTGTTTTTGCCAGCTCTTTGATGCATTTTGCCTGATAACTGAACAGATTGGCATCGGAAGTAAAATCATCGCTATCAGGCGGAAGAATTTCGCCATTATAGATGCTTTTACTGATGCGGAATAAAGGCATGTTTGTTACCTTTTCATCGGCAGCACCAAACAGTGCTTCATTGATTCCGCTCTGTTCGGAAGCAATCCGAAGAAGTTCCCTGTCATAACAGTTGATTCCCAATTCCTTTGCCAGAAGCTTTCCGAGGGTTTTTCCACCGCTTCCGTAGCTTCTCGCAATCGTAATTACTGTATGGTCCATATCTTCACCTACTCTCCCAGATATGCTTTCTTAATAGATTCGTTGTTCATCAGTTCTTCAGCGTCTCCGCTTAATACTATGTTTCCTGTTTCCAGAACATACGCACGGTCAGCAATTGAGAGTGCTTTTTTTGCATTCTGTTCTACCAGAAGAACGGTTGTGCCGGCGGCAGAAATTTCGCGGATAATGCGGAAAATCTCTTCTACGAAAATCGGAGAAAGACCCATGGAAGGTTCGTCCATCAGGATGATTCTCGGTTTGGACATCAGCGCACGACCCATGGCGAGCATCTGCTGTTCGCCGCCGCTTAAGGTTCCGGCTAACTGATTTTTTCTTTCCTCCAGACGAGGGAAGCTTTTGTATACTTTTTGAAGAGTTTCTTCGATTTCATTTTTGTCTTTACGAGTGAACGCACCCAGCTTCAGGTTTTCATAAACAGTCAGATGAGAAAAAACCCTGCGTCCCTCCGGAACATGTGCCATACCCATGGATACAATTTTATGTCCCGGTACTTTGGTGATGTCGGTTCCCTCAAAAATGATATGTCCTTTTTTTGCCTGCAGCATTCCGGTGATGGTCTGCAGTGTGGTAGTTTTTCCGGCACCGTTGGCACCGATTAAGGCGATAACCTCTCCCTGATTTACTTCAAAGGAAATCCCTTTGATCGCCTGAATCATGCCGTAAAATACTTCCAAGTCTTTTATTTCAAGCATTGCCATAAAGCGGTTTCCTCCTATTCTCCCAGATAAGCCTTGATGACTTCTGGATTGTTTAATACATCACTGGTCTTACCCTGTGCCAGTACCTGACCGAAGTTTAATACAGTCAGTTCTTCACAGATTCCGGAGACAAGTCTCATGTCGTGTTCAATTAAAAGGATGGTCATATCAAACTCATCCCGGACAAAACGGATGGTATCCATCAGTTCTTCCGTTTCGTTTGGATTCATGCCGGCAGCCGGTTCGTCCAGAAGAAGGAGCTTAGGCTCTGTGGCAAGAGCACGGGCAATCTCAAGCTTTCTCTGTGCACCGTATGGAAGATTGGAAGCCTGATAGTCCTTTTTGTCCTCCAGGTCAAACACCTTCAGGAGCTCGATTGCACGCTCATCCATTTCCTTTTCCAGCTTGCGGTATTTCGGAAGACGAAGAATACCGGTCAGAGTGGAATAGGTGTAATGGTTGTGAAGGCCGATTTTTACATTATCAAGAACGGACTGGTCCTTAAACAGGCGGATGTTCTGGAAGGTTCTTGCGATTCCTTCCTTGTTAATTTCGATGGTGCTCTTTCCGACGATGTCCACACCGTCCAGACGAATCAGTCCGTCATCCGGTTTATATACGCCGGTGAGCATGTTAAACACGGTGGTTTTTCCGGCACCGTTCGGACCAATCAGCCCGTAAAGCTGTCCTTTTTCAATATTAACTTCAAAGCTGTCAACCGCCCGGAGTCCGCCAAAAGAGATACCGAGGTTTTTTTCTTCAAGAATAGCCATACTTACTGTACCTCCTTTGCCTTTTTGTGGAATAAGTTCTTAAAGGAATACTTCTGTCGCAGTTCGATGGATTTCGGTGCCCAGTTAAAGAGCATCATGGCAATCAGAATGATTGCGTAAATCAGCATACGATAATCCGCCAGACCACGAAGAACCTCCGGAAGAAGCGTCAGGATAACAGCGGCAATGATAGAACCGCGGAAACTTCCGATGCCGCCGAGAACCACAAATACAAGAATCATGATGGACATATTGTATCCGAAGTTGGCCGGCTGAGCGGTCAGTGTGGAAAGGTTATGGGCATATAACACACCGCCGGCTCCGGCAATGGCAGCGGAAATGCTGAATGCCATCAGTTTGTATTTGGTAATGTTAATTCCTACGGATTCTGCCGCAATACGATTGTCACGGATTGCCATGATGGCACGGCCGCTTCGGGAATTAACCAGATGATAAACAACCACAAGACTGACGAGAACTAAAATGACACCAATCAGGAATGTGGACTGATGCGGTGTCCGGGTAATACCCTTTGCACCGTCAATCAGCATTTCTCCGTCTTCGCCTAGATTCAGGGAAGCCTTGTCTTTAATGGAGAAATGAAGGCCTTTGGAGTCACGGCCGATATACATAACGTTGATAACGTTTTTAATGATTTCACCGAAAGCCAGAGTTACTATGGCAAGGTAATCGCCGCGGAGACGAAGTACCGGAATACCGATAAGATAACCGAAAAGGGCAGCAGTAGCTGTTCCGATAAGCAGTGCCAGGAAAAAGCGGAGATTTTCATTCATTCCGGTAGGAATCATACATTTTGTGAAAAATGCGCTGGAAAAAGCTCCGACACACATAAATCCCGCATGACCGATACTGAGCTCTCCGAGATAACCGACACAGAGATTAAGGCCGATTGCCACAAGAGAGTAGATGCAAAGAGGTACTAAAAGTCCCTGCACCAGACTGGAAATCATCCCTGCGGAAGTCATGAGCTGAATCACAATAAATGCGATAATGACCATGGCATATGTAATAAAACTGTTTTTTGTTGTTTTTTTCATGTTTTTCAAAAATTTCATATCTGTTACCACCTACACTTTCTCATGGACCGGTTTGCCCAGAATACCCGTAGGTTTCACCAGCAGGACAACAATCAGGACCGCAAATACAATCGCATCGGATAACTGGGAGGAGATGTAAGCTCTTCCGAGAATCTCGATGACGCCGAGAAGAATGCCGCCGAGGAGTGCGCCCGGAATGGAACCGATTCCGCCGAAAACGGCAGCCGTAAATGCCTTAATACCCGGCATTGCTCCGGTATACGGAGAAAGGGTCGGATAAGCGGAGCAGAGCAGTACACCGGCAATCGCCGCCAGACCGGAACCGATGGCGAAAGTAAGAGAGATTGTTTTATTCACATTTACTCCCATAAGCTGTGCAGCATCTTTATCTTCCGAAACGGCAAGCATTGCCTGACCGGAACGGGTTTTCTTAATAAAGAGTGTTAAGCCAAGCATAATAACGATACAGGCGATAACGGTTACGATGGTAACTGCAGAAATCGTCAGTTTTCCGTCTGCAAGACGAAGCGGCTCCATATCAATTATCGATGTGAAGGACTTGGTATCCGCTCCGAAAATAATCAGGGCCAGATTCTGCAGGAAATAGCTGACACCAATGGCGGTAATTAATACGGCCAGAGGAGAAGCTTTTCGTAATGGCTTATACGCAATTTTTTCAATGGCAACTCCGAGAATGGTACATCCGGCGATAGCTGCCAGAAGACTGATAAACGGATTCATGTGGAGGCCGGTCATGAGGGTAAATACAAAATAACAGCCAATCATGATGACATCTCCATGGGCAAAGTTCAGCATTTTGGCAATACCATATACCATTGTGTAGCCGAGGGCGATAATGGCATAGATACTTCCCAGACTGATGCCGTTAGTCAAGTAGGATAAAAAACTCATCTTTCCACCTCTTTTTGTAAATAATGATTTGTATCATATGTGATACAGCTTCTGCTTAAGGATAAGCATTTCGAAAGATACATTCCTTTGTACCCTTCGAAATACCAGCAGAGAAAAACTGCGAAATGTTACCACTGATATTCAATGGGAAATAAAAAGAAAGGGTTGCCCGGAGGCAACCCTTCATCGGGCCATATGGCTTGTGATGTTATTAATTACATACCAACGTAAACACCATTTTCAATGATAACAGCCTTAGGAGCCTTGCTTACTTCGCCGGTAGCTTCCCATGTCAGACCTTCTTCTCCGCCGGTAAGACCCTGTACGGAAATCTCTGTCATAGCACCTTTGAGAGCTTCACATAAATCGGAAGTGCTCATATCCGGTGTTGCGCCGGACTGTTCGATAGCAGCTTTGATTGCGTAGATACAGTCATAGCTGTCTGCTGCGAACTGGTTTGGAACTTCGCCGAACTGTTCTTTGTATGTATTTACGAAATTCTGTGTAGCTTCATCTTTTGCATCTGCTGCGAAAGGAGTAAGAAGCATAACGCCTTCTGCTAAAGAAGTATCAAAGTTCTCTACAGTAAGGATACCGTCCATACCGTCTACACCGAAGAACTTTACATCATAACCCATGGAGTCTGCCTGTTTTAAGATGATAGATGCTTCTGTGTAATAGATAGGAAGGAAAATAAGGTCAACACCTTCAGACTGAAGCTTTTTAAGCTGTGTCTGGAAATCTGTCTTGGAATCTGCCGTGAAAGCCTGTGGCTCAGATGCCAGTGTCAGTCCCTGAGTTTTTGCTTCGTCTACGAATTTCTCTTCGATACCGGAAGAATAAATATCGGAGCTGTCATAGATGATGCCGACTTTTTTCGCCAGCTTGTTCTGTGCAATGTACTGAGCGGAAGCAATACCCTGGTTAGGGTCTGTGAAGCATACCTGGAATACATTGTCGTTAGTAATAACGTCTGTGGATGAAGCGGAAGGGGTAATCTGGAACATGTTGTCCTCTAAGGTTTTGTCTGTTACAGCAACGCAAGGACCTGTTGTAACGCATCCCATAAGAATCTGCATACCCCAGTCTTTTAATGTGTTGTAAGCATTAACAGACTTCTCTACATCATGCTGGTCATCCTGGAAGTTGTACTCGATTTTCACTCCGTTGATACCACCTGCAGCGTTGATTTCATCAACTGCAATCTGTGCGCCGTTTTTCGCTGCAGTACCGTAGATAGCTGCTGCACCGGTAGTAGGTCCGATTCCTCCGATATAGAAGGCGTCAGCTTTCTTTTCTTCCTTTGCGCCTGAGCCGCCGCCGCAGCCAGCAAGACATCCTACTGCCAGAGTAAGAGCAAGTGCGAAACTAACTAACTTTTTCATCGTGTTTCCTCCTTAAAATATTAAATTGTTAAACTGACTGAAAAGATATATTGTTATTCTTTATTCAGAACAGTTCATAATATGTAAAGAAAAAAGGCATTCTTGAGTCATCCAAAAAGAACGCCTTTATCCCTTTTTGTGATTCTACTACATTCTTGCCATAAAAGCAATATTTTTTATGGAAAAAACTATACGTTCTGAATAATCAGAAATACTTTCCTGCAAAAAATATGTTCAGGCAATGAAAATCCGGTACAGCATATAAAGCACGTCCTCCGTATGCACCGGAACCGGTGTCAGTGAGGAGAGGGGATCCTTTGCGATGGACTCTGCCATGGAAAGAGATACCCGGGAAAGGTCCGGATGATAATCCGAAATTGGTTTAAGACCGGCTGTTTCATCACGGAATCTACAGTAAGCCGCACAGGTTTTTGCGGCGATTTTTTCCGGTGTGTCCGTCTCGTCAAAAGATGCACCTAATAGAGAACCGGTAAAGCGGATTTTATCCGGATGAGCATCGGCGATATGCTCAACCATGGCAGGAAAGGCATAGGCGCAGGCTGCACCGTGCGGAATATGGAAAGCAGCGCCGATTTCATGGGCAATGCAGTGACCGATATGAACCACACCGTCGATAAGCATCCAGCCCCCATAAGAGGCGGCAATCATCATTTTTTCTCTGGCTTCAATGTCTGTCCCGTTTTTGACTGCTTTTGGAAGAGATTCGCATACCGTTTCCATGATTTTTTCACAGATGAAATCCGTGGCAGGATTGGAGCGGGTGGATGTATAGGCTTCAAAAGCATGGGAAAAAACATCCAGTCCGGTAGAAGCCGTAATCTGCGGTGGGAGGCCCACTGTAAGTTCCGCATCCAGGACAGCATATTCGCACATGGAATTGATAACATTGATTGGGTGTTTTTCTCTTTTTTCGGAATCCGTTATCACAATCCAGTTGGAAAGCTCGCTGCCGGTGCCGGAGGTCGTCGGAATACAGATTAAGGAAGAGGATGGCTTCATTCGTTTTTCCTGTCCCACAAAATCAAGAATCTTTCCTTCGTTATGGCACATGACATTAATTCCTTTTGCTGCGTCTAATGTGCTTCCGCCTCCGATAGCGATAATACAGTCACAGCCGGCCTCTTTATAGCAGGCCGCTCCCTCGTCCACCAGAGCCGCAGCCGGGTCGGGAGTAATTTTATCATATAAGGTAAATGGGATGCCGGACAGACTGTCTGTAATCCGGGACAGAATCGGTGTGGCGGCGATTCCCTTGTCAAACACAAGAAACGGATGGGAAAAGCCGGCTTCAGACAACAGGGTTTTTAACATTTTTACAGCACCCCGCTGTGCCAGCACCTTTGTTTTTTGAACCATACGATAATGAAGCAAAATGAATACCTTCTTTCTATATACAGTCTGTGAACTCACGTATCGTGGATTCCCCTTTCCGGGGTCCATGGTGAGCGGATGACAATCTTACAGCTCATTATATCATAACTTCGGGGGTTTGACACATTTCGTCAGAATAAAAAATTGTTTGCGAAGGGAAAAGATTGTTATATAATAAGGCATAAAATGTTTAGAGAGGCGGAAAGAACAATGGAAGGCAATTTGGCAAAGGAATATCAATGGATGAGCCGGGACATGATAAAATATATTGCCATGGTTACAATGCTCCTTAACCATATCGGTGTTATTTTTACTTCCCGGGGAACACTGCGTTATGAGATTTTAAAGGATATCGGATTTTTTACCGCCATTACCATGTGTTATTTCCTTGTGGAAGGGTTTTACTATACGTCCTCCCGTGAGCGATATGGAAAGCGGCTGTTTTTGTTTGCCCTTTTCTCACAGCTTCCCTACAATTTTGCCTTCGAAGGCAATCCGATGGAGTTTCAGCAGGTAAATGTAATAGGTAATTTGTTTCTCTGTTTCCTGCTCCTCGGGGTCTGTGAGACTGTGACAGAGTCCATGGCGAAGGCGGGCTTTCTCATTTTTTTGATTTTTTTGTCCCTGTTTTGTGATTGGGCGGTTTTTGCACCGGTCTTTGTACTTCTCTTTTACCATGCCCGAAAGGAAGGAACCCGGGCGGCTTTAAAAAGGGCATATCTGGAAGCGGTATTGTTTTTTGGAGGGTTTCATCTGCTGTCGGAGGCAGGAAATGTGCCATTTCTTCAAAATATTCTGATGACTCTTGGAACAATGGCCGGACCGACATTGTCCGGAATCTGCATCCTGTGTTTTTATAATGGTAAACGAACAAAGTTTTTTGCGCGGTTTTCAAAATATTTCTTCTATATATTTTATCCAGCCCATCTTACCCTCCTTGGAGGGCTTCATTTGCTGAATATGATTGACAAATAGTTCCGGGAATATTAAAATATAGAAATGAAAACCAGATTATGTTGAATATAAAAACAAAAGGGGCTCGACCATGGATTATAAGATTATCAGTGATGGATGCTGTGATTTAACGGAAGATGTCATCAGACAGTATGATTTGCATATCGTTCCGTTTTATATCTCCTTTGATGAGGAGCATTACGAAAAAGAAATTGAGGAGATTGCCATTCGGGATGTGTACGAGCGTATGGTAAAGGAGCCGGCTGTATTTCCGAAGACTTCTCTGCCGTCGGTACAGAATTATATTGATGCCTTTATGCTATATGTGAATCAGGGGATTCCGGTGATTTGTATCTGCTTTACGCCGTCCTTAAGTGGTTCCTATAACAGTGCCTGCAACGCAAAAGAGATTATCTGCGAAGAGCATCCGGATGCCAGAATTGCCGTAATCAATTCTCAGGCGGCTACGGTGTCTCAGGCACTTATGGTGATTGAGGCGGGAAGAATGCGCCAGGATGGCATTTCCTATGAAGAGTGTATCGAGATTCTCGAAAAGATGAAAAAAACAAACCGTATCTTTTTTACCGTAGGCAATATTGATTATTTGAAGCATGGCGGAAGAATCGGAAAGCTGGCGGGGCTTGCCGGAAGCGCTCTTGCGATTAAGCCGCTTATCACCCTGGTGGATGGTGCCATTGAATCCTCAGGCGTGGGACGAAGCCGTAAGAAGACCGTAGCAAAGACAGTTACTCTGGCGGAGAATTATTTTGCGTCAACAGGAGAAGATGCTAAGGATTATCGTATGGCAGTCGGATTTGGATACGATGAAGCCGAGGGAAGAGATTTTTATCAGACAGTTTCCGAACGATTCGGTGCAGAGTGCGGCGAGGTGAAGCTGGTGCAGATTGGAGCGACCATTGCGGTTCATACAGGGCCATATGCCATCGGTATCGGATGTGTGAAACGTTACGAATGTTTCCGCTAGCCAACGAAAGAAAAACACAAAAGATATTTTTGTAATGTCAAAGATAACACAGGACAGAGTTTACACAGCATGGTGAGCCCTGTCCTTTTTATATGTGCTGTTTGGATTTGCAAAAATAATCCAGAGAGTTTTTTTTGGAAGCTTTACAGAAAATGTTGGATGTGAGATACTGAAATGGAATAGTCTCCGGAGATACGGAGAGGTACGCAGGATGGAGGAAGTCATGAACGAAAGAGCAATGCAGATTTTAAATGAAGTAAATAAAGTCATTCTCGGGAAAAAAACAGTTACCAGGAAGGTATGGATGACGATTTTATCAGAGGGGCATATTCTTTTAGAGGACGTTCCCGGTGTGGGAAAAACAACCATGGCCCTGGCTTTTTCCAAAGCAATCGGTCTTGATTATAAAAGGCTTCAGTTTACACCGGATGTGATGCCGTCCGATGTGACCGGATTTTATTATTATAATAAGGAAAAAGGAGAATTTGTTTATCGAAGGGGAGCGGCGATGACCAATCTTTTGCTGGCAGATGAAATAAACCGGACATCCAGCAGGACGCAGTCGGCACTTTTAGAAGTAATGGAAGAAAGGCAGATGACGGTGGATGGGGTGACACACCGGGTTCCGGAGCCGTTTTTTGTGATTGCCACGCAAAACCCGGCAGGCTCCTCGGGAACCCAGATGCTTCCGGAATCCCAGCTTGACCGGTTTATGGTGCTGCTTTCTTTAGGTTATCCGTCGGAAGAGGACGAGGTGGCCCTGCTTAAGGACCGGGGCACAGGAAATCCGCTTCATGAGGTGAAAAAGATATTGAGTGCGGAGGAACTGCTTGAAATGCAAAAAGAGGCGGCAGGCGTTTCGGTATCTCCGCTGATTTATCATTATATTGCAAAACTGGCATCGGCAACAAGAAATCATGAGTTGATTCGTTTGGGAGTAAGTCCCCGAGGGTCCCTTGCCCTTTGCCGGATGGCTAAGGCCAGTGCCTATCTGGAGGGAAGAGATTATGTGGTTCCGGAAGATGTGCAGGATGTCATGCCGGATGTTTTCCGTCACAGGCTTATTTTGAAATCCAGAGTGAGACTGTCTTCTGACACGACGGACAGTATTTTGAATGAGATTATCTGTACTGTTCCGGTGCCGGACCACAGAAAGGAAAGGCCGTCCCGGCATGGCACCCGGTCAGGAAAAGAAGGATGAAAGGAAGTAAAAAAAACGGACTGCTCTTCTGGAGTGTCTATATGATGATTCTCTTTTTCTTGCCGGAAAAAAGTACAGGATTTTTCCTGCTTGCCGGAATTATCGTGTTGGGGATTATGATAATCTATTACTGTTTGCTGCCTTCTGCACTGCCCTGTTATCTGGAACTGCCTGCCTGCAGTCGGAAAAAGGAAAAAATAAACGGCTCGTTTTGGGTGAGTAATGAAAAAAGAATCCCTATTTTCTGTGGGATGGCAAAAGGAACGGTAAAAAATATTATGACGGGAGAGGAGCTTCCTTTGTACCTGGACATTGGACTTCTGGGAAGAGAAGAAGGAGAGGCGCCTTTTACGCTATTTCCGAAGACCATGGGCATTTATGAAGTCCGGGTGGACGATATTGAAGTCTTTGGACTGTTTGGAATCGGGAGAAAAAAAGCTTCCCCTGGGATTCGGAAGGAATGTATGGTTTTGCCGCTGACAACGGAATTGTCCTTTGAAGCGGATAAAGGGCTTCTTCTTGGAGAAGAAGGCGAAAAGGTATTTTATTCCGGACAGGGCAAGGATCCTTCGCTCTATCAGGGAATCCGCCCTTACCGGGAAGGGGACAGAATGAAACAGATTCACTGGAAGGTTACGGGAAAAACCGGAGAGTATATGGTAAAGGAAATGGCGGAACCTGCGGATGAAAGAGTGCTCCTGCTGTTAGATACCACCCTCGATGGTTTCGATTCCGGTAAAATCGATACGCTGGCAGAAGCGTGGCTGTCTGTCTCCCAGCGTCTGGCGGAACAAAATTATCCGCATACCCTGGGATGGAGAAATCCATCGGAGGGAAGCTGGCATGACCACAGAGTAAGTACTCTTTCGGAGCTTGATGAGGTGTTTCCCGGCATTCTTCGCTGCAGCTTTGATGCTTCGGACACTACACCGGAGGAGTATTCGGTGTTTTCCGAAGAATGGAGAAAATATGGCGCGGTAATCCTTGTTACCGGCAGAGCGGGGCGGATAAAACAATGGGAAGAACTTTTTTTAAAGGAAGGCCTGTGGGACGGGGGAGTTTCCGGCAGAAAACATCTGAGTATTCTGGTGGAAAAAGAGAGAAAAGATAAGGAGTATGATTTTGATTCGCATTGCATTTCCTTTACGGAAACAACGATGAAGCGGGATTTGAATAGGATAACATTATGACTGGATTTGGAAAGCATCAGGAAAAGATACAGAAAAATACATCATTTCGCTTAAACAGCACGGCCAGAGGGGGAAGTCTGTTATTTGAAAACAGTAAAAGATTTCTTGGATGCCTGCTTCTGGCGTTTTATTTATATATGACTTCGGCCAAAGAATGTGCCTGGCCGGTTCCTCTCTGGGCCGGTGGGATTCTTCTGACAGCAGTGTTTACCGTATATTATTGCCTGGCTGCAGGTGGAGTTTTTTTGCATCTGGCTGGTTTTGTCCTTTTCCTGATTTTGCCTTTGGGGTTTTTTGTTTTTGAAAATGTCAGACAGCAATGGTCGGATATTTTCCATGACCTGTTTCAGAAATCCGCATCCGGGGGACTTGGTATCGGAATTTTTTCATCCTTCCCGGAGGATGATGTATGGCGCATTCTATGTCTTCTTTCTTTTTTTATGCTTCTGGCTGTCCTGACAGTGGAAGCCGGAAAAAAAACGGTATGTCTTATGGGAATAACCGGTATCTGGTGCCTGTTTCTTTTGTTATTTTCTGATGGAACCGGCGTTGGAAGCTTATTTCTTTTTCTGGTTCCGGGCTTCCTTTTACTGGTCATGCCTTCCCTGCCGGGAGCGGTTTTTTGTATTCTGCCCTGTGTTCTTTTGGGAATCCTGGTTGGTACCGGCGTGGAGAAGGGGAGATTTGCGGATGCTCTGGAAAAATGGAGGTTCGCGATAGAAAGTACCGTGCTGCCGGAGGGAAAACTGTCAGATTTTGCCTCTCTTCAGAGAGAGGATAAAGCAGCCCTTGAAGTTACAATGGATAAAAATTCTCCCTATTATCTTCGGGGATATATCGGAATGGTTTTTCAGGATGACTGCTGGGGAAATGAATCCGATGCCCTGCGGTTTTTGGAGACGGGATTTTCCGGAGAAGGAAGGGGAGATTTTTTTGAAAGTTTAAGAAGAAACGGATTTGCCTGTCAGACCCTTCTTTCCGGGTATGCCTCAAAATGTATCGGAAAAACAGAAATGCCCTTAAATCATTTGCAGATAAAAAATGTTGGGGCGAACCGCAGATATTACTATCTGCCCTATGAGTGTGTGACTCCGGCAGAACAGTATGTGCAAGACGGACAGGCTCTCTGGGGATATGGAGAGAATCTTTATGGAAGAGGCCTTAAGGGCATCCGGGATTATTCCTGTGCGGCATATCTTTGTCTGGCGGGAGAAGAGCGGTTAAAGGAGGGAAAAACTCCGTCCGGAGAAGAAAACAGCAATACTGGCTCCCAGGATAATATGGGGCAGTTTTATGAAAACGTCGTGAAACAAATCGGGCTGAGTCTTCCGAGAAATGTGAGGGAAGAGGTGGCGGCGGTGGCGGATAATCCCGTTTCCACAACGGTTTCTGCGCAGTCAGTCATCCGAAAGGTGAAAAAATGGTTTGAAAAAAATATCACCTATGACGAATCGCCGGGAGCGATTCCGGAAGGTGAAGATTTTGCCACCTGGTTTTTTCAGGAAGAAAAAAGAGGCTGTGACGTACATTATGCTGCTGCCGCAGTAATGCTGTTTCGTTATTATGGTGTTCCGGCCCGATATGTGGAGGGTTATCTTATTACACCGGAGCTTCTTGACGGGCAGGAAGATGGAGCGACGATTACAGTGACAGAGCAGGAGGCCCACGCCTGGCCGGAAATTTATATAGATGAAAGAGGCTGGATTCCGGTAGAGGTTTTAGAGGAATACGAAAATAAAATGGGAATCTCCTATCCGGATTTTCAGGAAGAGGCGGCAAAGGCTCCGACTTCCGGTGAGACAGAAAGCTCTGAGCCTGAGAATGCGCAGGAAACGACAACACAGGAGGTCACTGAGGAACAAACGGAAGAGACAACAACGCAGACCGAAGGAAAAGTGGAGAAAAAGGAACCGTCTGCAGACCGGGGGAATGCTTTCGGGAAAGGCAAAAGGGTGATGAGAGGAGTCATAATCTTTGTGCTTGTCCTGTTTATCCTGCTCTTTTTCCGGATAGAAAAGAATCGGCGTTGGGAATCCAAATGGAAGAACAGCCCTGACCATGGGTATTTTGTGCGCATGCATTATCGGAAAGTAGAATGCCTGCTTCGGATGCTGGAAGAAAAATCCGGGCAGCGGGACGAAGATAATCGTATGAGAAAGCGAAAAGAAGCCCTGAAAAGATATGGAACATCTCTTGATGAAAAGAAAATGGAAGAAGGTCTTGCTATCCGGCAAAAAGCCGTATATGCTCCGGAGGCAATTGACCGGAAGGAAAGAGAAACCGCCGGGACATTTTTTGAACAAGCTGAAAAAATGCTGTGGAGACAACTGACCATTGTGGAAAAACTGAAATTTTTACTTCGAAGAAGATAAGCCGGGGAATCCATTCTTGTCAGAAAAAAAACTGTGTGGTACTCTATGTAAGAAAAATAAGAATAAAGGGGTATAATATGTGGATAGCAAATGACTGGAAAGAATATGAGGTAATCGACTGCAGCGCCGGAGAAAAGCTGGAGCGCTGGGGAAAATATACATTATTGCGTCCGGACCCGCAGGTTATCTGGGAGACGGAGAAAGCAGACAGACGCTGGAGAAAACTCAACGCACATTATCACAGGAGCAAAAAGGGCGGCGGAGAGTGGGAGTTTTTTAATCTTCCGGAGCAATGGGATATTCACTATAAAAAGCTCACCTTTCATTTGAAGCCATTCAGTTTCAAGCATACCGGCCTTTTTCCGGAGCAGGCCGTAAACTGGGACTGGTTTTCCGACAAAATTAAAAAAGCGGGACGTCCGGTAAAGGTACTCAATCTCTTCGCCTATACGGGAGGAGCAACTTTGGCAGCCGCGGCTGCGGGCGCTTCGGTGACTCATGTAGATGCCTCCAAAGGAATGGTCGGCTGGGCCAAAGAAAATGCGGCAGCATCCGGACTGGGCGATGCGCCGATTCGCTGGCTGGTAGATGACTGTGTGAAGTTTGTGGAAAGAGAAATCCGCCGGGGCAATCACTACGACGGTATTATAATGGACCCACCGTCATACGGAAGGGGGCCAAAAGGGGAAATATGGAAAATAGAAGAAAAAATATATCCTCTTGTCTGTCTTTGCGAGAAGCTCCTTTCGCCGGAACCGCTGTTTTTCCTGATTAATTCCTATACCACAGGACTTCAGCCGGCAGTGTTATCCTATATGCTCGGCAGTGCTGTCGCAAAAAAACACGGCGGTCATGTAACCGCAGATGAAATCGGACTTCCGGTAAGTGCGAGCGGTCTTGTGCTTCCATGTGGAGCTTCCGGAAGGTGGGAATGTAAATGAAAGCGAAAAAAACAGCCTTTTTCGGAATGTTTTTAGCGCTGTCGCTGGTTGCCGCCTATATCGAGAATCTGATTCCCATTCAGGTGGGGGTGCCCGGAGTAAAGCTGGGGCTGGCCAATATTGTCACCATGGTCATCCTTTATACTCTGGGGTTTGTTGCGGCGGCACTGTTATCAGCCGCCAGGATTCTTTTGTCCGGCATGCTTTTTGGCAGCGGATTTGCCATGGTATACAGTGCGGCAGGAGCTGCGCTCAGTATTGTTGTTATGGCAGTTCTTCGAAAAACCGGGCATTTTTCCAGTGTGGGTGTCAGTGTGGCAGGTGGTGTATTCCACAATGTGGGACAGATTCTGGTAGCCATGGCTGTATTGGAAACCGGAGCACTGCTTTATTATCTTCCGATTCTTGTGGTGTCCGGCCTTGCAGCGGGAATTGTGACAGGGATAATCAGTGGAATACTGATTAAAAGAGTGGCACCGGTTTTTCGTGAGAATATGATGTAAATAAGAAGCCAAAATAAAAACAGAAAGGGTACATCCATGAAAAAAAACAGAAAAAAGTATATTGCTGTCGGCATCATCTGCGCCTGCTTTTTTGCCCTGACTGGATGTCAGAAGACGGAAAATAAAACGAATACCGCCTTCTCTCTCAATGATTTTGTGATGGATACGGTGCTGTCAGAGTCGGTTTACGGAAAAAAAGATGTGACAAAAGATATCAAAAGTCTGCTCGGAGAGCTCGAGAAAGAACAGCTTTCCTGGCGTGAGGCGGGCAGTCAGGCATCTGTGATTAACGAAACCTGCGGCCGGGGAGAGAGTGTCCAAATGAATGAGGACTTTGCTTTCTGGACAAAAACCTCTCTCGACCTTGCAAAAAGGAGCAATGGAGCATTTGACCCTACCATCGGGAATCTGACCCGGCTTTGGAATATTGAAGGAGACAATCCGGTGGTCCCGGAAGAAAAAGATATTAAAGACATTTTAAAAAGTGTCGGATATGACCGTATTAATATAGAAGAAAAGGATTCTGCCATCACGATGGAAAAGGGCTGTACGCTTGACCTGGGAGCGGTTGGAAAAGGAATCGGCTGTGATGTGGCAAAAGAATACCTGGATGGTCAGGAGGAAGTGACCGGAGCGGTGATTTCCATCGGAGGCAGCATTCTGGTATATGGACATAAACCCGATGAGAGCCCATGGAAAGTTGCGGTTCGGGACCCGGAAGGGGCAGGAGGCGATGCCATGGGATATCTTTCCCTTGACCGGACAGCCTGCGTTTCCACTTCGGGGGATTATGAGAAATATTTTGAACAGGATGGGAAAAGATATCATCATATACTGAACCCGTCTACCGGATATCCGGCAGAGAGCGGCCTTTCCTCCGTTACTGTAATCTGTGAAATCTCAGAAGAAAATGATAAGAGTGCGGGTCTTCTTTCGGATGGACTTTCCACCGCCTGTTTTGTGCTGGGAAAGGAAAAAGGCAGAGAACTTCTGGAAAGCTATGGGGCGGAAGGAATCTTTATAGATAAAGAAGGAAATGTTTTTGCAACGGAAAAGGCAGCGCAGTATTTTACTTTAATGAATGAAAAATATGAGCTGAAAAACTTTTGAAAAAAATACTTGCATTATTTTCGAAAACGTGTATAATAATAAATGTTGTGTGACATGATAGCTGTGAAGCGTGAGGTTGCTGCGCAAAATGCAGGTTTTTCCGTGGAGCGAATGTCAAGTTAAGGAAACTGGCGACAAGTCACTGTACAGATAATTACAATCTACAAGTTTAGCGTAGAGACGCAGTGTGGTATCAAAGATGATACACACGGAGGAGTGTACAGTCACCGCTTGTCGTACTGGTATTAAGTGCGAAAAGGAGGCGACTTTTTTTATGGCAAGTCAAATTATGAGAATCACGTTAAAAGCGTATGATCATCAATTAATCGATGCATCCGCAAAGAGCATCATCGAAACTGTGAAAAAAACTGGATCCAAGGTGAGCGGCCCGGTACCGATGCCTACTAAGAAGGAAGTAGTTACTATTCTTAGAGCCGTACACAAATATAAAGACTCCAGAGAACAGTTCGAACAGAGAACACACAAGAGATTAATTGATATCATCACACCTACGCAGAAGACAGTTGATGCTTTATCAAGACTTGAAATGCCAGCAGGTGTTTACATCGATATCAAGATGAAAAACAAATAGCAAATGTCCTATGGCTTCATGATTGCCGCAACTTGTGGTAATCCGCTGTAGACTAGAATGATCACACTTATGAAAGAGTGATCCGCTGTAGAAATCCAGGAGGAAAAAAGAAAATGAAGAAAGCTATTTTAACAACAAAAATCGGCATGACTCAGATCTTCGCAGAAGATGGAGAATTAATTCCGGTTACCGTATTACAGGCTGGACCATGTGTGGTTACACAGGTTAAAACCGTTGAGAACGACGGATACAGTGCTGTACAGGTTGGTTTCCAGGATATGAGAGAAAAATTATCCACAAAACCAATGAAAGGTCACTTTGAAAAAGCAGGTACATCTGTAAAGAGATTTGTAAAAGAATTCAAATTCGACGATGCAGAAAATTACACAGTAGGTCAGGAAATCACAGCTGATATGTTTGAAGCTGGTGATAAAGTTGATGCAACTGCTATTTCAAAAGGTAAAGGTTATCAGGGCGCAATCAAGAGACATGGTCAGCATACCGGTCCTAAGACACACGGTTCCAAATATCACCGTCACGCAGGTTCCAACGGTATGGCATCCGATCCTTCCAAAGTTATGAAAGGCAAAAAAATGCCTGGTCATATGGGAAGTGTACAGGTAACTGTCCAGAATCTTGAAGTCGTTAGAATAGATGCAGAGAACAATGTTATTTTGGTAAAAGGTTCTGTTCCTGGACCAAAGAAATCTTTAGTAACATTAAAAACAACTGTAAAAGCGTAGGCGCATAGGGAAGGAGGAACTTACAAATGGCATCAGTATCTGTTTATAATATGGAAGGTGTTCAGGTTGGTACAATCGAATTAAGCGATTCCATCTTTGCAGTGCCGGTAAACGAACATCTGGTTCATCAGGCTGTTGTTGCACAGCTTGCAAATAAACGTCAGGGTACTCAGAGTGCAAAAACACGTTCTGAAGTAAGCGGCGGCGGAAGAAAGCCATGGAGACAGAAAGGGACAGGTCATGCAAGACTGGGATCTATCCGTGCTCCACTGTGGACAGGCGGTGGAGTTGTATTTGCTCCAAAGACAAGAGATTATTCAGTAAAAATGAATAAAAAAGAAAAACAGCTCGCTTTAAAATCTGTTTTAACATCCAGAGTAAATGAGAACAAATTCATCGTACTTGATGAGCTGACTCTCACAGAAATCAAAACAAAACAGATGAAAGCAGTTTTAGATAATCTCAAAGTTGAGAAGGCTTTAATTGTAACCAAGGATGTTGATTCGGTTGTAGTTAAATCCGCAAACAACTTACCAAAAGTAAAGACTGCTGTTACAAACACCATCAACGTATATGACATTCTGAAGTACGATACAATGGTTGTGACCAAAGAAGCAGTTGCAGCACTTGAGGAGGTATACGCATAATGGCAGATTTAAAATATTATGACGTCATTTTAAAACCAGTCGTAACAGAAAAAAGTATGACTGCAATGGCAGAAAAGAAATATACATTTTATGTGAATCCGGATGCAACCAAAACACAGATTAAAGAAGCTGTAGAGAAGATGTTCGAAGGAACAAAGGTTGTGAAAGTAAATACCATGAACTTAGACGGCAAAACAAAAAGACGTGGCATGGTATACGGAAAAACAGCTGCCCGCAAAAAAGCAATTGTTCAGCTTTCCGAGGACAGCGCAGATATTCAGATTTTTGAAGGTCTGTAAGAAAAACAAACAGGAAACAATATACGCATAAAAGCGTGAGACTAAATATTCGGAAACGAAAGGAGTGAAAGTAATGGGAATTAAAACATATAACCCATATACACCTTCCAGAAGACATATGACCGGATCTGATTTCTCAGAGATTACAAAAACAACTCCTGAAAAATCACTGACTTATTCTTTAAAGAAGAATTCCGGCCGTAACAATCAGGGTAAAATCACAGTGAGACATCGCGGTGGCGGAGTCAGAAGAAAATACAGAATGATCGACTTCAAGAGAAACAAAGACGGAATTCCGGCAAAGGTTGTTGCAATTGAGTACGATCCGAACAGAACAGCAAATATCGCATTAATCTGCTACGCAGATGGTGTGAAATCCTATATTATCGCACCGAACAAACTGGAAGTTGGAACAACTATCATGAACGGTCCTGATGCGGAAGTTCATATTGGAAACTGCTTACCACTGGCTAACATCCCGGTTGGTACAGAAATCCACAACATCGAATTACACGCAGGAAGAGGAGCTCAGCTTGTTCGTTCCGCTGGTAACTCTGCACAGCTCATGGCGAAAGAAGGCAAATATGCCACATTAAGACTTCCATCCGGTGAGATGAGAATGGTACCTTTAAACTGCCGTGCTACTATCGGTCAGGTTGGTAACATCGAGCATGACCTTATTAACATCGGTAAAGCAGGACGTAAACGTCACATGGGTATTCGCCCTACAGTCCGCGGTTCCGTTATGAACCCGAATGACCATCCACACGGTGGTGGTGAAGGTAAAGCTGGTATCGGACGTCCAGGTCCATGTACTCCATGGGGTAAACCTGCACTTGGTCTGAAGACCAGAAAGAAAAACAAACAGTCCAATAAGCTGATTGTAAGAAGAAGAGACGGTAAAAGCATTAAATAAATAAGGAGGTAACTCATGGCTCGTTCACTGAAAAAAGGACCATTTGCTGATAAAAGTTTATTAAAAAAAGTAGATGAGATGAATCAGTCCGGCGACAAGAGTGTTATTAAAACATGGTCCCGCCGTTCTACGATTTTCCCGACATTTGTAGGTCACACTTTCGCTGTTCATGACGGAAGAAGACATGTGCCGGTATACGTTACAGAGGATATGGTTGGACACAAATTAGGAGAGTTCGTTGCAACCAGAACCTACAGAGGACACGGAAAAGACGAGAAGAAATCCAAAGTTAGATAATATGATAGCCTGAAAGGAGGGTTCATCCATGGCAAAAGGACATAGATCCCAAATTAAAAGAGAAAGAAATGCGAATAAAGATACAAGACCATCTGCAAAACTTTCCTATGCAAGATGTTCTGTAACAAAAGCTTGTTTCGTATTAGATGCCATCAGAGGCAAAAATGTGGAAACAGCTTTGGGAATTTTAGAATATAATCCAAGATATGCTTCCAGCATCATCAAGAAACTGTTAGAATCCGCTATTGCTAATGCAGAAAACAATCAGGGACTCTCAAAAGAGAACCTTTACGTGGCAGAGTGCTTCGCAAATAAAGGTCCTACAATGAAGAGAATCAGAGCAAGAGCACAGGGCAGAGCTTACAGAATTGAAAAAAGACAGTGCCACATCACAGTTGTTCTGGATGAAAGATAAGGAGGTTTACAATGGGACAGAAAGTTAATCCTCATGGATTAAGAGTCGGAATCATTAAGGATTGGGATTCAAGATGGTATGCAGAGAAAGATTTTGCAGACAATCTTGTTGAAGACGATAAAATCAGAAAATATATTAAAAAGAGATTATACAGTGCCGGTATTTCAAAAACAGAGATTGAAAGAGCATCTGATCGCTTAAAGCTCATCATTCACACTGCAAAACCTGGTATTGTAATCGGTCGTGGCGGTTCTGCGATTGAAGAATTAAAGAAAGAACTGCAGAAGCTTACTTCCAAAAAGCTCATGATTGAGATTAAAGAAGTAAAGAGATTCGATGTAGACAAGGATGCTCAGCTTGTTGCTGAAAACATTGCTGCTCAGCTGGAAAACCGTATTTCTTTCCGTCGTGCAATGAAATCCTGCATGCAGAGAACAATGAGAAACGGTGCTTTAGGTATCAAGACATCCTGTTCCGGACGTCTGGGCGGAGCTGATATGGCACGTACCGAGTTCTACAGCGAAGGAACTATCCCGCTGCAGACACTGAGAGCTGATATTGATTATGGTTTTGCAGAAGCCGATACAACCTACGGAAAAGTTGGTGTAAAGGTTTGGATTTACAATGGTGAAGTACTTCCTACAAAGGGAACTAAGGAAGGGAGCGATAAATAATGTTAATGCCAAAAAGAGTAAAACGCCGTAAACAGTTCCGTGGTTCCATGGCTGGTAAGGCTACAAGAGGTAATAAAATCGTTTATGGTGAGTACGGTCTGGTTGCACAGGATCCTGCATGGATTAAATCCAATCAGATTGAAGCAGCCCGTGTAGCTATGACTCGTTACATGAAACGTGGTGGTAAGGTATGGATTAAAATATTCCCTGACAAACCGGTTACAGCAAAACCTGCAGAAACTCGTATGGGTTCCGGTAAAGGTACATTGGAAAATTGGGTAGCAGTAGTAAAACCAGGCCGTGTAATGTTCGAAGTTGCCGGAGTACCTGAGGAGACAGCGAGAGAAGCATTACGTCTTGCAATGCATAAACTGCCAGTAAGATGTAAAATCGTTTCCCGTGCAGATTTAGAAGGCGGTGATAACAGTGAAAATAACTAAGTATGTAGAAGATTAAATAACAAAATCCCTCGCAGAGCTTAATGATGAATTAGTAGCTGCTAAAAAGGAATTATTTAATTTAAGATTCCAGAACGCAACAAATCAGTTAGATAACACCAGCAGAATCAAAGAAGTCAGAAGAAACATTGCCAGAATCCAGGGAATTATCGTAGAAAAGAGTGCTGAGTAATCGGGAAGGAGGAATTTGTTGTGGAAAGAAACCTTAGAAAGACTCGTGTAGGTCTGGTAACCAGCGACAAAATGGATAAAACAATCGTTGTAAGTGTTACAGACAACGTAAAACATCCTTTATATGGTAAAATCGTAAAAAGAACTTATAAATTAAAAGCACATGATGAAGAAAATCAGTGCAGAATCGGTGACAGAGTGAAAGTAATGGAGACAAGACCATTATCCAAAGATAAAAGATGGAGACTTGTCGAAATCGTTGAGAAGGCTAAATAGTTAGCACGGAAGGAGATAAGATCATGATCCAGCAAGAATCAAGACTTAGAGTTGCTGACAATACAGGAGCAAAAGAAATTCTTTGTATCCGTGTTATGGGTGGCTCAACAAGAAGATATGCTAATATTGGTGATATCATCGTCGCTACTGTAAAAGATGCAACACCAGGCGGCGTTGTAAAAAAAGGTGACGTTGTAAAGGCTGTTGTAGTGCGTACCAAAAAAGGCGCACGTCGTAAAGACGGTTCTTATATCAAATTTGACGAAAATGCTGCAGTAATTATCAAAGACGACATGAACCCAAGAGGAACCCGTATTTTTGGACCGGTTGCCAGAGAACTTCGTGAAAAGAAATTTATGAAGATCGTTTCCTTAGCACCGGAAGTATTATAAGGAGGTATTTTCGTGGCTCAGAAGATTAAGAAAGACGATATGGTAAAAGTTATCGCCGGAAAAGATATCGACAAGGAAGGAAAGGTACTTTCCGTTGATGTAAAAAAACACAGAGTAGTTGTTGAAGGCGTTAATATGCTTACAAAACATACAAAACCAAGTATGCAGAATCAGGCTGGTGGAATCGTTCACCAGGAAGGACCGATTGATGTGTCTAACGTAATGTTACTCAATCAGGGACAGCCTACAAGAGTTGGTTTTAAATTTGTTGATGGTAAAAAAGTACTTTTCGCAAAGAAAACTGGCGAAGTAATTGACTAATTGAGAGAGGAGGCTGACCAAATTGAGTAGACTCAAAGAACTTTATAACAGCGAAGTAAAAGCTGGTATGGTAAAAAAGTTTGGCTATAAAAATGAAATGCAGATTC
>JALEIY010000014.1 GCA_022769785.1 Eubacterium sp. | reverse complement strand
ATCCCAGAATTCTCCGACTGTATTTCCGATTGGAGTGACAGCACCCATTCCGGTAATGACAACTCTACGTTTCATAATATTATCCTCTCATATTTAATCAGGCTGCGTAAACTTCCCTTTTTGTAAGCTACATAACCATGCCGCCGTCAACCAGCAGCACCTGTCCGGTAATGTAGGATGCCTTATCTGACGCAAGGAAAACGGCCGCATTGGCAATGTCTTCCGGCTCTGCAAAACGTCCCAGAGGAATCTGATTCATTGCCTGCTCTTTTACCTTGTCAGACAGCACCTCTGTCATCTCCGTTTTTACAAATCCCGGTGCAATGGCATTGACGGTTACATTTCTTGAAGCCAATTCTTTGGCCACAGATTTGGTAAGGCCGATAAGTCCTGCTTTTGATGCTGAATAATTTGCTTGTCCCGCATTGCCTGCCACACCGGACACAGAAGTGATATTAATGATTTTTCCTGCTCTCTGTTTCATCATCTGACGACTGACAAAGCGGATACAATTAAAGCTTCCCTTTAGATTGGTATTAATCACGGCATCGAAATCTGCCTCTTTCATTCCCATAACCAGACCGTCTTTTGTGATGCCGGCATTATTAATCAGAATATCCACACGGC
Organism: Eubacterium sp.; assembly: GCA_022769785.1. Classification (GTDB taxonomy): domain Bacteria; phylum Bacillota; class Clostridia; order Lachnospirales; family Lachnospiraceae; genus Anaerobutyricum. Next base: position 7,780 of record JALEIY010000014.1, on the reverse strand, counting down.
CAAAAGTCTTGATAACTTCCTTTACAAAGCTTTCACACTGTGCAAAATCTGACACATCGCAGCAGAAAATCTCTGCTTTTGCACCCAGTTCTTCAATCTCCTGACGGACAGCCTCCGCTTTTTCCTTATTTCCATGATAATGGATGGCAACGGCTGCTCCCTCTTTTGCAAGCCCTAAAGCGATGGCTCTTCCGATTCCCCCTGAGGCACCGGTGACAATCGCTGTTTTTCCTTCTAACATTCTGTAGCCTCCTTTATGGCCGCAATCACACTATACATTTCTTCCATGGTGCTGATACGGAACATTTTTACGGTCTTATCAATCTTTCTCATGAAGCCGGAAAGCGTTTTTCCCGGTCCGATTTCCACAAAAATGTCTGCACCGGATGCAATCAGCTTACGGATACTCTGTTCCCAGCGTACCGGACTTGAAACCTGTTGTTTTAACAATTCTTCTGTCTCATGGATGTCTTCCACAAACTCCCCTGTAACATTGGTCACATACGGAATGGAAAGCGGTTTCCAGTCTACTTCCTTTAATGCTTCTCCAAGCTTTTCTCCTGCTTCTTTTAAATATGGAGAGTGGAAAGGTCCGCTGACATTTAATGGAAGAACTCTTTTTGCTCCTGCTTCTTTCAGTTTTGGAGTTACTTCCTCAATGGCTGTCTTTTTCCCGGTGATTACAATCTGACCCGGACAGTTATAATTAGCCACCGTAACACCTTCCACGGTGTCTGCCACTGCGCATACCGCCTCGCCGGTAAGCCCTAATACCGCCGCCATTCCGCCGGAGCCGTCCGGAACTGCCTGATGCATCAGATTTCCTCTGGTCCAGATGGTCTTTACGGCATCGGAAAAGCTCATTCCGCCTGCTGCAGTAATTGCACAGTATTCCCCGAGGCTCAGACCTGCAGTCACATCAGGACGTAATCCCTGTGCCATAATCTCCCGGGTCATGGCAAGGCAGGTGGTAACCAGTGCAGCCTGCGTATAGTCCGTCCGATTCAGAAGTTCATTTTCTTCAAAGCACAGAGCAGCCACATCAAAACCCAGTTCTTTTGTGCTTTCTTCAAAAGCTCTTCTGGCCAGTTCGCTGTTCTCATAAAAATCCTGTCCCATCCCGACTGCCTGGGCACCTTGTCCGGGATATAAAAATACAATCTTACTCATCAAACTTTAATCCTTTCAAAAGTTCTTCTGCCTGCTCATTGACGGAGACGATAATCTCTTCACAGCTCTTTACTTCTTTCACAAGACCCGCAATCTGTCCCGCCATAACACTGCCATGAATCACATCGCCTTCCACAACAGCTTTACGAAGGCCTCCCAGCGTAAGTTTTTCCAGCTCCTCAAAAGAAGCTCCTTCTGACTCAAGACGAAGATATTCTTTTGTCTGCTGGTTACGAAGGCCTCTCACCGGATGTCCGGTGCTTCTGCCGGTAACCTTTGTATCAATATCTTTTGCTTTTACAATCTTATCCTTATATGCCTGGCTGACAGCTGCTTCTTTTGATGCCACAAAAACCGTTCCCATCTGAACTGCTTTTGCACCCAGCATAAATGCTGCAGCCATACCTCTTCCGTCGGCAATTCCTCCGGCTGCAATCACCGGAATAGACACTGCATCCACTACCTGCGGAACCAGGGCCATAGTTGTGGTATCCCCGATATGTCCTCCTGATTCGGTTCCCTCAGCAATCACCGCATCTGCCCCGGCTCTTTCCATCATTTTTGCAAGTGCAACGCTGGCAACCACAGGGATGACCTTTACACCGGCTTCTTTCCACATTTTCATGTATTTTCCCGGATTACCGGCACCGGTCGTTACGACTTCTATTTTCTCCTGTGCAATAATGCGGGCAATCTCCTCTGCTTCCGGATTCATCAGCATCAGATTCACTCCAAAAGGCTTGTCTGTTTTCTCGCGCACCTTCTGAATCTGCTCCAGTACCCAGGATGCCGGTGCCCCACCGGCACCGATGATTCCAAGACCCCCTGCCTCAGACACCGCGGCTGCCAGCTCACTGGTACCTACCCAGGCCATACCACCCTGGAAAATGGGATATTGAATCCCTATCATCTTTGTTATCTCTGTCTTCATATATAAATGCCTCCCGGTAGTCGCTTTGCTTCCTACTATGCCTGTAACTGTTCAATATATTTTACGATATCTCCGACAGTGGACATTTTTTCCAGTTCTTCAGACGGAATCTCAACATCAAACTCTTCTTCCAGAGCCATAACCATCTCAAATAAATCCAGAGAATCAATATTAAGGTCATCTTTGAAGGAAGACTCCATTGTTACTTTCTCTGCGTCAACACCAACTTCTTCTACGATTAAATTAACAACTTTTTCAAACATGATTTGTCCTCACTTTCTTTTTCGTCATTTTTTATTTTCAGATATTATCATATATGTAATCCGGAACTATCCGGTAATTACCATGTCAGACAGGTGCCGCCCCAGGTCAGACCAGCGCCAAAGCCTGCAATGATGAGTCGAGTCCCCGGCTTCAGCATTCCTTTTTTATTCATGGAATCCAGAAGCACCGGTATGCTGGCAGATGACATATTACCATTATCCATCATATTCATCGGAAATCTGCTTTCGTCAAGATGAAGTCTTTTGGCAATTGCCTCTATGATGCGTCGATTTGCCTGATGCAGCACAAAATAATCCACATCTCCGGCTTCCCAACCGCTTAAGGAAAGCAGCTCTTTAATCACCATCGGAACCTCTTTTACCGCAAACCGGTAGATTTCTTTTCCATCCATCTGCACATAGCGGCCATAAGCGCTCTTGCCATTCCCTGTTCCGGAACCGCAGGTAAGCACTCCGCCTTTCCTGCCGTCTGCATGCAGTACCATCGGCAAAATCTCTGTCTCACAGGTGGTATCTGCTTTAAGAACTGCAGCACCGGCACCGTCACCAAATAAAATACAGGTGCCGCGGTCTGTCCAGTCCACAATATTAGACAGACATTCTGTACCGATAATAAGGGCAGTTTTTGCCAGACCTGCTTTCATCTGCCCAACGGCAATCTGATATGCAGTTATAAAACCGGTACATGCTGCATTTACATCAAATGCCGCCGCATTATCTGCCCCTACGGCTGCCTGAACCTCACAGGCAAGACAGGGAAGAAGCTGTTCTGCGGAAACGGTAGACACAATCACCAAATCAATCTCCTCCGGTGAAATACCGGCATCCTTTATCGCTTCTTTTGATGCATCTATCGCCAGACTGACCGCAGTTTCCTCACCGGCAATATGTCTGGTACGCACTCCGGTTCTTGACTGTATCCATTCATCAGAGGTATCCACGTTCCGGGCAATCTCAAAATTATCAACCACCCTCTCCGGAAGCGCAGACCCTGTACCTGCAATCTTTGCAAACATAATGTGTTCCTCTTTCTTTTACTTTCCAAATCAAATAGTTTGTTTTTATTCCTAATTATTTTGGGTTTCAAACTTTTTGAGTCTCAATATATCACATTATTTAAGGAAGTCAAGTCTTTTTTAATTATTTATTGCAAAATCGTTATCTTTTTATTTGTTCCTTTACAAAAGAAGCGCCGCGTATTATACTCTTCTCAACCTTTAATTATCATAAAAATATGCTGTATCTGCATAAAAAAGAAAGGATTTATGTCTATGAAAAATATCAAAAAAAGAGCGCTGATGCTTGTGCCGGTTCTTCTTGTTCTGGCCGCTTTATACTATTATATTGCGCTTCCGGCCATTAACATTCATAACGCTTCCATATGGAAACTTCTGATTGCTATTCCGGTGATTCTTCTTATTTTTTACAGTATCCCCAAGGTCACCTTTACCGGAAAAAGGAATCGGCCGCTGGAGTTAAATATGGTTCACCGTTCTTCCACCTTTAAGCTTCTTTTTGGAATCATTCTCGTGCTGGTACTGATTTATGGTGTGGGAACCCTTCTTTCTTCACCGGTTATCAACGCCTCCAAATATCAGAAGCTTCTGTCCGTGGAAAAGGGAGAATTTTCTGAAGATATTGCCCAGATTTCCTACGATCAGATTCCTCTTCTGGATAAGGATTCCGCTCAGATTCTCGGAAACCGTAAAATGGGAAGTCTGGTAGACCTCGCCTCTCAGTTTGAAGTGGCAGAACAGTATTCTCAGATTAACTATAAAGGAGATCCGGTGCGTGTCACTCCTCTTCGATACGCAGGTATTATCAAATGGTTCACCAACCGGAAAAATGGTATTCCTGCCTATATTAAAATTGATATGGCTACACAAAAGACCGAACTTGTCCGTCTGGATGAAGGAATGAAATATACCCCTTATGACCATTTCGGAAGAAATCTTTACCGGCATCTTCGCTTCCGTTATCCGACATACATTTTTGACAACATCAGTTTTGAAATAAATGAGGAAGGCGTTCCATACTGGGTTTGCGCCACAAAGAAATATAACATCGGCCTTTTCGGCGGCCAGACCATCGGACGGGTGGTTTTATGTAATGCCATCACCGGAGAATGTACCGATTACAAGGTCGAAGATGCTCCGAAATGGATTGACCGGGTTTATTCTGCCGACCTGCTGACACAGCTTTATAATTATTATGGCACTTTAAAGCACGGGTATTTTAACAGTATTTTAAGTCAGAAGGATTGTCTTTCCACCACAAACGGCTATAACTATCTTGCATTGAATGATGACGTCTGGGTATATACCGGTGTCACTTCCATTACAAGCGACCAGTCCAATGTGGGATTTGTCCTGATGAATCAGAGAACTATGGAAACGAAATACTACGAAGTGGAGGGAGCAATCGAAGATTCTGCCATGTCATCCGCTGAAGGAAAGGTGCAAAACCTCGGTTATCAGGCTGCCTTCCCTCTTCTTTTAAATATCAGCGATGAGCCGACGTATTTCATGGCTTTAAAGGATGCTTCCGGTCTGGTTAAAAAATACGCCATGGTAAATGTTCATAATTACCAGATTGTGGCAACCGGTGACTCTGTCAACGAATGTGAAAAGGTATATCTTCAGCTTCTGAAGGATAACGGTATCGCAAAGGAGGAAGAAGTCGTTCCCGTAGATACCTTTACGGTAACCGGAAAAATCCGAAGAATTGCAGAAAGTGTTGTGGACGGTAATTCCCACTATTATCTGCTTCTGGATGAATCGGATACGATTTATGATGTGAATGTAAACGGTAATCTTTCCATTGTCCTTTACAGTGAAGGAGATACCATCTCCATGACATACACGAAGGACACCGACCGATGCACCGTTGTTTCGATTACAGAAAAGAAATAACAGCCTCTAACCCTATGGCAGTGATTCATGGATTGTATGGAATCGCTGCCATATTTTTATGAACAAGCGTGGTACCTATGGAATAATCCAGACGATGACCCGGTTCGCCTGTTAAGTGCGTTTTTTCAGCAGTACAAGGCCGTAACTGTAGCCAAAGTAAGCAGATTCTGCTGAAAATTCGCACAAAAAGTCCGTCGGCAGTTACGGTTGTAAGACCGTTACTGCGACGGACCCTTTTTGCATCAATATGTTTATGATTCTTTAATAATGGTTCCTGTTTTACCGAGATAACCATCAAGCGCCTTATCAATGGATGTAATAACCACTCTTCTTCCGCTTCCCTTTTCCAGGAAGGAAACTCCGGCCTCAATCTTAGGCAGCACTGTCTTTGGGTCAAACTGATTCTCTGCGATGTATCTCTTTGCTTCTTCCAGGGTGATTGTCTCAAGCGGAGTCTCCGCATCGGTCTGATAACCGATGGAAACATGCTCCACACTGGTAAGAATCATCAGTTCATCCGCATTCAAAAGCTCTGCCATACGTCCGCAGGCATAATCCTTCTCGATAACGGCACTGGCACCTTTTAATTCCACACCCTGAGCAAGAACCGGAATACCACCTCCACCACAAGCAATCACAATATGACCCTGGTCAGACAATGCCTGGATGGAATCCATCTCAATGATGCCCTGTGGTCGCGGTGCCGCTACAATTCTCCGGTATCCGCCTTCCACTTCGGTAACAAAATTGCCATTCTTTTCTTCCTTTTCCGCCTCGTCTTTTGTCAGAAGACGGCCAATGATTTTCGTTGGTTCTGCAAAAGCGTCATCATAAGGGTCTACCATTACCTGCGTGATAATGGTACAGACCGGTTTATAAATTCCCCGGCGAAGAAGCTCCGCACGAATCGCATTCTGCAGGTCGTATCCGATATAACCCTGGCTCATAGCGGAACATACTGACACCGGTGCCTGTGTATAGTCCTCTCGATCCATACTGAATTCATTTAATGCGGTATGAATCATCCCCACCTGCGGGGCATTGCTGTGGGTGATTACAATACTGGCACCGGCTTCCACCAAATCAGCCAGTACCTTTGCGGTTTTCTTTGTTGCCACATACTGCTCCGGCAGCGTTGTTCCAAGCGCTCTGTGTCCAAGAGCAATCACTACTTTTTTCTTACTCATAATTTTATTCCTTTCCACCCTTTTAAAGAGACATTTTTTCTTTTATTTTATCAGAAACCGATAAGAATATCTACCGAAAATGCGAGAACCCCCGTAAGGCATTCTCCCTTTTCCGGAAAATAATCCCCGACGAAACGACATTTTCCGGTCAGGCTTCCAGATATTTTTTCAAAGCTTCCATTGCTTTTTTCCCATCATTTCGTCCTGCTTTATAAAGCTGTTCCAGCTTCGTTCTGTCTTTCTCCACTCTTCCAACCAGAACCTTCCGTGACGGTCGGATGACGAATACTCTGCCGGCATCCTCTTCTTTCTTCAGAAAATCCAGTGTTTCATTATAACGGATGTGACGATTCGCCGCTTTTTCCTGAAACTTCCGGGAGAAGGGATAACGAAGACGTATCAGGGGCATAAGTGAATTCGGCGTTTTTTCGTATCCTTCTTCTCTTGTCAGAATCACTACATTTTTCGTATTGCCGCATTCCATGGAACGACGAATCGGAATACTGTCAGCGATTCCCCCATCCAGATAACGCTTTCCCTGAATATGAATGGTGCGGGAAATCAGCGGCAGGGAACTGGAAGCTCTCACCGCCCAAATCTGCTTACTTAAATCTTTTACCCGGACATACTCTGCCTCCCCGGTGTCTACATTGGTCAAAACTGCATAAAATTTGCCGGGGTAATTTCGAAATTCTTCATAATCAAACGGGTCAAGCACATCCGGAATCTGAGAATAAAGCATCTCCGCTCCAAACAAATCCCCCGTTTTCAAAAGACTTCTTACACTGCAGTAACGAGGGTCATCCAGGTATTCCACATTGACCCGGTATGCTCTCCCGAACTGTTTTGACATATAGCTGCAGGCATGGCAGCTCCCTGCCGATACCCCGTATATACTGGAAAATTCCAGATTTTCTTCCAGGAACGCATCCAAAACACCCGCTGTATAAACACCGCGCATTCCTCCGCCTTCTAAAATCAGTCCTGCCTGATACATTTTGCCACCTGCTTTCTGTATAATTCATTTATCTTTGCTTCCCGCCGGTCAAACATTCCGATTGTAAGAAATCGCCCTAAAATGCCCGGACAGTCAGAAACATTATTCCATAATTATCTGATTTCTTGTCATTTCTTCCACACAGGAACGACCGCTTTTTCTTGCCGCTGTCTGTTCATAAAGTGCAGCAGCCCTCAAATCGACCCGGTAAAGAAATGCTGCCGGAGAATCCGGAGTAAAACTTCGAACTCCCTCCACCGGTCTTTGAATCAGTGAAATCTCACTTTCTCTCCGAATTT
>JALEIY010000006.1 GCA_022769785.1 Eubacterium sp. | reverse complement strand
CACCGTGCTTCCGGTTCCCATAATGATCCCTGCCAGTAAAACACCGCACATGACTGCGATAACACTGGATTTAAAATCCATTTTCAGCAGGCTGGCCGCAAGGGTTCCGGTCCACGCTCCGGTTCCCGGCAAAGGAATGCCTACAAAAAGAAGCAATGCCAGGAAAAGACCTCTTCCTGCTTTTGCCTGAAGCTTTTGTCCTCCCCGTTCTCCTTTTTCCATACAAAAGACGCAAAACCGTTGAAAAAGAGTGAAGCGGCATTCGCTGCCCCATTCCAGCACCTTTCTTGCAAACAGGTAGATAAACGGTACCGGAAGCATATTTCCGATAATGGCAATGATATAGGACGGCAGCAGCGGCAGTCCAAATCCAACAGCATAGGGAATGGCTCCACGGAGCTCTATAATCGGTACCATGGAAATCAGGAACACAATAAGATATTTTTTCAAAATGATAATCCTCTTTCTATGTTTTTTAATATATGATAAAACTTGCCTATTTCATATATCACAGATTTTTGTGAACGTCAATATCTGTAAGGAATCAGACAGAAAACTGAAATAACCCAGGTCTTATCGAAGAAGGGTCTGACGCATGGCGGCAATAAATTCTTTATTGTTTCTGGTCTTTTTGAAGAACTGAAGAATCTGTTCAATATTTTCTTCCGCCCGGTTTCCGGACATTTCCCGATGAAGGGAGTACACGATTTCCTGCTCTTCTTTTGATAAAAGCAGGTCATCTCTTCTTGTTCCGGATTTCTGAATATTAATGGCAGGGAAGATTCTCTTTTCAGACAGCTTCCGGTCAAGAACCAGCTCCATATTACCGGTTCCCTTAAACTCTTCAAACACCACATCATCCATTTTGCTTCCGGTATCTACCAGAGCTGTGGCAAGAATGGTCAGGCTTCCGCCCTCTCTCATATTTCTCGCCGCTCCGAAAAACTTCTTCGGCATATAAAGAGCGGCCGGGTCCAGACCTCCGGAAAGGGTTCTTCCACTCGGTGGAACGACCAGATTATAGGCCCTTGCCAGACGGGTGATGCTGTCGAGAAGAATGACAACATCCTCCCGGTGCTCCACCAGTCTTTTGGCTCTCTCCAGAACCATCTCTGATACTCTTTTATGATGTTCCGGCAGTTCGTCAAAGGTAGAATAAATGACTTCCGCATTCGGACCCTCAATATATTCTCTGATGTCTGTCACCTCCTCCGGACGCTCGTCAATTAAAAGAACGATAAGCTTCATGTCCGGATAGGATGTGGTAATGCTTCGGGCAATCTGTTTTAAAAGTGTCGTTTTTCCTGTCTTTGGTTGGGATACAATCATTCCTCTTTGTCCCTTACCGATTGGGGAAAGAAGGTCCACCATCCGCATGGAAACCGGTGCGGACGGATTCTCCAGCCGGATTCTTTCATTCGGGAAAACCGGAGTCAAATCTTCAAAATTCTTTCTTTTTTGCGCATCATAAGGATTATATCCATTCACAGACTCTACGAAAAGAAGCGCACTGTACTTTTCATTCTGCGTTTTTACCCGGATTTTTCCTACCAGAATATCTCCGGTCTTTAAATTGAATCTTCGAATCTGGGACGGCGAGACATAAACATCATTTTCTCCCGGCAGATAATTCTCACAGCGGATAAAACCAAACCCGTCCGGCATGACTTCCAGAATCCCGTCGGCTCTTGCCCCGCTGTCGAGGCTGGCAAGCTCGGCCTTCATGCCGTTTTCCTTCGGTCTTTCCGCTGCCTTTTCCGCAGTTCGCTCGGTGCTTCTTTCGTCTGCCTTTTCTACAGCCCGCTCGGTGCTTTTTTCGCCTGCTTTTTCCTCTGCATCCTTTTCAACAGGTTTTCCACGCAGCTGCTCCTCTTTTTCCGAAACAGGGCGAGATGTATGTTCAGACTCCTCCAGTCGGAGAATGAGTTCTCCTTTTTTTAAGGTGCTGGTTTTTTTCAGACCTCTCTCCTTTGCCAGAGTCTTTAAATCAGACAATGTCATGGTATTATAATCCATATTTTACCTCCCTGCAGACAAAAACCGCTTTTTGTCTGCTGTTTCATTTTCTTTATTCCTGCGATATTTTATTTTACAAACTAAGGAATCTGCCGCTGATAAAGGCGACTGATATGATGAAATCGTCAGCCCAAACTATGATATGGGCTGCGTTTTTGACTGCGATACAACTAATTTGAACAGAATAATAATATAATCATACCACATTTTAAAAAGAAAACAACTCTTTTTCGATTTTATTCATTGCGTAAAAAGGAGGCCGGTGATAGAATACAGAGTGGGAAAGGACGGAAAAATTATGTCAATTAAAGAAAAAGCATTAAAGCTGCACGAAAAATGGCAGGGAAAGCTGGAGATTGCCTCCAAATGTGAGGTTGCCTCTTCCGAGGATCTGGCTCTTGCCTATACACCGGGCGTGGCAGAACCATGTCTGGCCATTGCCAAAGATCCAAAGGCAGCCTATCAGTATACGATTAAATCAAACACAGTCGCAGTAGTTTCCGATGGAAGTGCTGTGCTTGGTCTTGGAAACATCGGCGCTCTTGCCGCCATGCCGGTTATGGAAGGAAAAGCGGTTCTCTTCCGTGAATTTGGCGGTGTCAATGCGGTTCCGATTTGTCTGGATACACAGGATACGGAGGAAATCATCGAAACTGTCATCCGAATTGCTCCTGCTTTTGGAGGCATCAATCTGGAGGATATTTCCGCACCACGCTGTTTTGAAATTGAGGAACGCTTAAACGAGGCCCTGAGCATCCCGGTCTTCCACGACGACCAGCACGGTACTGCTATTGTGGTGCTTGCCGGAATCATCAATGCATTGAAGCTGGTTAAGAAAAACAAGGAAGGCTGCCGTGTCGTTGTAAATGGTGCCGGTTCTGCCGGAATCGCCATTACAAAGATTCTGCTCTCCTATGGTTTTAAAAATATTATCATGTGTGACCGACAGGGTATTTTATGCCCCGGAGATCCTGCCCTCAACTGGATGCAGGAAAAAATGATGGAGGTCACCAATCTGTCCCGTGAAACCGGAACTCTCGCAGATGCCTTAAAAGGCGCTGATATTTTTGTGGGTGTTTCCGCGCCGGGCATCGTCTCTCCGATGATGGTAAGCAGCATGGCAAAAGACTCGATTCTTTTTACTATGGCGAATCCGGAGCCGGAGATTCTTCCAAGTCTAGCAAAAGCAGCCGGAGCAAAGGTTGTGGGAACCGGACGTTCTGATTTTCCAAATCAGGTCAACAATGTTCTTGTATTTCCTGGCATTTTCAAAGGAGCCCTGGAAAGCCGTGCTTCTGTAATCACCGAAGAAATGAAGCTGGCAGCCGCTCACGCTATCGCAAATCTTGTTCCGGAGGATGAGCTTTCTGATGTGAATATTTTGCCTCATGCTTTCGACGAGGGTGTTGCCGAAGCCGTCAGCCAGGCAGTAAAAGAACACGTTGTCTGCTGATTCCATGGAACGATTTTACAGCTATTCCCGTTTTCTGAAGGAACAATTCGGAAAGAAATTATACAAAATCTGTTTAGACGGCGGATTTACCTGTCCCAACCGGGACGGGAGTATTTCCACGGGAGGATGCATTTTCTGCTCGGAGGGTGGCAGCGGTGAATTTTGTGAACGTTCCGCTCTTCCTATTCGGGAACAGCTGCGCCTCGGGAAATCACAGACCGCCCGCAAATATCACGGGGAGCAGTATATCGCCTATTTTCAGGCCTTTACCAATACTTATGCACCCGTAAGCCACTTGAAGGCCCTGTATGAGGAAGCCCTCGCAGATGATTCTGTGGCGGCTTTGGATATTGCCACCAGACCGGACTGCCTCGGTGAGGATGTCCTCGCGCTTTTAGAAGAATGCAGCCGTCAAAAACCGGTTTTTCTGGAGCTTGGACTGCAAACCTGCCATGATTCTACCGGAACGTTTATTAATCGGGGCTATGAGACAGCGGTTTTTACGGACGCCGTCAAGAGATGTGCTGCCAGAGGAATCCGCACTACGGCCCATCTGATTCTCGGACTGCCGGGAGAGGACCGGCAGATGCTGGCAGAAACCATTCATTTTCTGAACAATCTTCCAGTAGGCGGTGTAAAGCTTTCCATGCTTTATATTCTGAAAAACACCGCACTTGCCGATTTGTATGCCACACATCCGTTTCCGGTTTTTACCCTCGAAGAATATGCCGACTGTATCGTTTTCTGTATTGAGGGACTGCGGGAAGATATCGTCATTGAACGAATCACGGGAGATGGTCCGAAGGATTTGCTGATTGCGCCTTTATGGAGCCGCAACAAACGTCTGGTACTGAATACCATTCACCATGAACTGAAGCGCAGAGATGCCCGTCAGGGCAAACATCTGCTCTAGGCTTATGATTTGGATAAGCCATAACAAGGAGATAGAAATGTCTGAAGAATCATTAACATTATATAAGCTGATGGTTATATATATGCTGGATAATCTTGATTTTCCTCTGACAAATTCCCAGCTGAGCGAATTTTTTGTCAATGAGGGTTATACGGATTATTTTCATCTGCAGCAGACCATCAATGAACTGATAGAATCTGAATTTATTCGTGGAGAGGTTATCCGTAATACTACCAGCTATCATCTGACCGAGTCAGGAAAAGAAGTATTGGAAATGTTCGATACCAAAATTCCGGATGCCATCAAGGATGATATTCTTGCATATTTTGCGGAAAATAAATATCAGCTTCGTCGGGAATCAGAAATTACCGCAGATTATTACCCCCTCAATCGGGGCGAATATATGGTAACGGCACAGATTAAGGAACGGGGAAATATTCTGATGGAGCTTAATATCAATGTCGTTTCCAAAGAGCAGGCTGTGGCTATCTGTGATTCCTGGACCCGAAAAAGTGATTCTGTCTACTCTAAAGTAATGGAAATGCTTCTTCTCGATAAGCCGGAATAAAAGAAATCCCATCCATAATCCTTTTTTGCGTCTTTCTTTCGTCTGACGTAATAAGATTTTGGACGGGATTTTTTATGTTCTTTTATTCCTCCGGAATTTCCATTTCCTCTCCCAGAGCAAATTCTTCAATGAGAGACCAGATTTCTTCACGCCCCTGTTTTGTCACAGCGGAAAACGGTATAATCGGTACTCCCTCGATAACACGCAGGGTATTTTTCAATACATCAAGCTGTTTTTTAATCTGGGAACGCTTTAACTTGTCCGCTTTGGTGGCAATGATGACCGGAGAAAATCCGTTGCTTAAAATCCAGCGGTACATCTGCACATCATTGTCTGTCGGTTTATGTCGAATATCGATGAGGAGAAATACCATCCGAAGCTGCTGCGAGGTATGAAGATAATTTTCAATCATCGGGCCCCATTTTGCAGCCACCTCTTTTGATACCTTTGCATATCCATATCCGGGAAGGTCCACGATATAGAGTTCTTTATTTACATTATAAAAATTGATGGTCTGAGTTTTTCCCGGCTGACCGGAGGTTCTGGCCAGAGATTTTCGGTTCACCAATGCATTGATAAGGGATGATTTTCCCACGTTGGATTTGCCTGCAAAGGCAACCTCCGGGAGACAGTTCTCCGGCAGCTTACTGGTAATACCGCAGACCGTTTCCAGTTCTACATTTTTAATTATCATGTCCGTCCTCCTGCTCGTAAAAGGCTCTTTCAAGCACCTGTTCCATCCGGCTTACATAGGTAATTGTCAGACCCTGTGTAATTTCTTTATCCATTTCTTCCACGTTTCGTTTATTCGTGTCAGGCACCAGAACTTCTCTCATATCCGCAGCTTTTGCCGCCAGCAGTTTTTCTTTCAGACCACCGATTGGAAGCACTCTTCCCCTTAGTGTAATTTCTCCTGTCATGGCTACATCGCCCCGCACCTTCCTGCCGGTAATGGCAGAAAGCATGGCCGTCGCCATGGTAATCCCTGCAGAAGGACCATCCTTTGGTACTGCTCCCTCCGGAATATGAAGATGAATATCCCTGGTTTCAAAGAAGTCTGCTTTAATTCCATACCGGTCAGCGACAGAACGAACATAGCTGAGACCGATTCTGGCAGATTCTTTCATCACATCTCCCATTTGCCCGGTCAGAATCATTTCTCCTTTTCCCGGCAGAATATTTACCTCAATAGATAACGTATCCCCACCTACATGGGTCCAGGCAAGTCCACGGACAATACCTACTTCCGGTTCCTTTTTCTTTTCTTCTTCGGAATAAGGCACCATGGAAAGAAGGGTTGGCAAATCTTCTTTTTTTACAATCAGCTTTTCCTCACCGGAAAGGATTGCTCTGGCTGCCTTTCGCATGAGCTGTCCGATTTTTCTTTCCAGTTCCCGGACTCCGGCTTCTCTGGTATAGGAACGAATCAGTGTATACAAAATCTCATCGGAAAGTTCAATCTGCTCTCCGCCGATTCCATTGGCCTTTCTCTGCTTTTCTACCAGATAGTCCATGGCGATATGATATTTTTCATTTTCTGTATAGCTGGACAGTTCGATAATCTCCATACGGTCAAGAAGCGGCTTTGGTATACGCTCCGGCTGGTTTGCCGTAGCAATGAAAAGGACCTCGCTAAGGTCAAGGGGCACCTCCAGATAATGGTCGCGGAAGCTGACATTTTGTTCTCCGTCCAGCACCTCAAGAAGAGCAGAGGCGGTATCCCCTTTATAATCACTGCTCACTTTATCAATCTCATCCAAAAGCATCAGCGGATTGCGAACTCCCGCCTGACGGATTCCTTCTGCGATTCTTCCCGGCATGGCACCGATATATGTTTTTCGATGTCCGCGGATTTCGGCCTCATCATGTACTCCTCCGAGAGAAATGCGAATGTATTTTTTGTCCAGGGCCCTGGCAATGGAACGGGCAATGGAAGTTTTTCCGGTTCCCGGAGGGCCAACCAGGCAGAGAATCGGCGTATCTCCTTTTTTGGTCAGGGTACGGACAGCCAGATAATCAAGAATCCTTTCTTTTACCTTTTCCAGACCATAGTGGTCTTCATTTAAAATGCGCTCAGCCCTCTGAATATCTTTATTGTCTCTGGTATGCTTTTTCCATGGCATGTCCAGCATGGTCTCGATATAATTTCGCATCATTGTGCTTTCCGCCGCCACCGGAGGAAGCCCCTTAAATCGATGAATTTCCTTTTCAATCTTATCCTTTACTTCTTTTGATGCGTTTAATTTTTCGCATTTCTCCAGATATTCGTCTGCTTCGGATACGACATCCTCTTCGCCCAGTTCTTTCCGGATAATTTTCTGCTGCTCTCTTAACAGATAATCTCTCTGGTTTTTATCCACACTTTTTTTAATCTTCGCAGTGATTTCATTACGAATCTCACTGATTTCCACCTCTTCCATCAGAACACTCATAAGCATCTGCGCCATAGCCATGACATCATTTTCTTCGAGTAATTCCTGCTTTTTTTCGTATTCAAACGGAAGCTCGGATGCAATTTCATACATAAACGGAAGTAATTCTCTGTCATCCAGAGCCTCCTGCATCTGATGGGTCATGAAATTCGGATTCTTCTGTACATATTTCTCCAGCAATTCTTCCAGAGTACGGAAAATCGCGGTTTCTTCGATACCCGGTTCCGGGAAATGATGCGGTTCCACTTTCTCCACCGTTACTTTTCCAAAGCCGTCTCCTTCATCATAAGAAGTGATACAGGCTTTTTTCTCACCGTGAACAAACACTCTGAGAACTCCCTGGCCCGCTTTTACCATCTGCTGAATACGCCCCACCGTTCCCACGGTATACAAATCTTCTTCCGAAGGATTTTCCACGGAAGGGTCCTTTTGTGTTACCAGAAATAACATCTGATTATGATTAATTGCTTCCTCAAGAGCTTTCAGAGACCTGGTTCTGGAAACCTCAAAAAATGTGGAGGTTTCCGGAAATACCAGCTTTCCCCGCAGAGCAAGCATTGGTAATATATTATTCTCCATTTCGCTCCTCCTTTTCTTACAGTGTCACATGGCTCCTTCGTTTCATTTTTTCCCAAAACGGGAACCATTCATAAATACGGTGATGACCGACAAAAAGGCCGGCACAAAAAAATGTATGATACATCTGCTTGTGTCAGCCTGTGTTTCCTCGTGTTAAGCGATTTCTCCACTGTTGTTTTTCTTCTTATGTCTCTTCGCGATTGGCTTCTTACTCACCGGTTCCTCATGAAAAGTAAGCTCCGGTTCGGCATGCCCCTCTACCATATCGGCGGTAATTGTACAGGAAGCCACCATTTCATCGGAAGGGATGGTATACATAAGATCCATGACGACAGATTCCATGATGGAACGCAGTCCTCTCGCTCCCGTATTTCTTCGGATTGCCTTTTTTGCAATCGCTCTCAAAGATTCTTCCGTAAAAATCAACTCAACTCCATCCAGCTCAAACAGCTTCTGATACTGTTTCACCAGAGCGCTCTTTGGTTCGGTCAGAATCCGTACCAGAGCGTCTTCATCCAGCGGATCCAGAGAAACATTGACCGGTACACGGCCGATAAATTCCGGAATCAGTCCATATTTCACAAAGTCCTCCGGAAGAACCTGTTTTAAAAGTTTACCGAGATCCTTCTTCCTCTGCTCAACGATATCAGCCTGGAAACCGATGGATTTCTTTCCGATACGATTCTCAATAATCTTTTCCAGGCCGGCAAAAGCTCCGCCACAAATGAAAAGAATATTGGTGGTGTCAATCTGAAGGAACTCCTGATGCGGATGCTTTCTTCCACCCTGCGGCGGTACCGATGCCACGGTTCCCTCAAGAATCTTCAGGAGTGCCTGCTGTACACCCTCTCCGGATACGTCTCTTGTTATGGATGTATTCTCGGATTTTCTCGTAATTTTATCAATCTCATCAATATAAATAATACCGGTCTGAGCACGCTCGATATCATAATCTGCCGCCTGAATGAGCTTTAAGAGGATATTTTCCACATCCTCACCCACATAACCGGCTTCTGTCAGAGCGGTTGCATCCGCAATGGCAAAAGGTACGTTAAGAAGTTTTGCCAGGGTCTGTGCCAGAAGAGTCTTTCCGCTTCCGGTAGGCCCGAGCATGATGATATTACTTTTCTGTAATTCTATATCATAGTTTTTATCTGCAAGAATACGTTTGTAATGATTGTATACCGCAACAGACAAAACTTTCTTTGCTTCATCCTGTCCAATCACATAATCGTCAAGAAATGCTTTCATTTCTTTCGGTTTCATGAGATTGATATCCTGTTTATCGTTATTATAATCTTCAAACTCATCTTCCATGATCTCCGTGCATACTTCAATACACTCGTCACAGATATATACTCCCTTTGGTCCTGCCACCAGTTTTCTTACCTGGTCCTGGGTTTTATTACAAAAGGAACACCGAAATTGTTTGTTGTCAGATCGTGATGCCATTTATTCACCTCTTTTTCCTGTTTCTTTGCCGGAATCTGCCGGAGGACTTAAAGGAGCTGTCGCAAAATGCATCTGGTACATTTTGCGGCAGCCTCTGTTGCATTTTTACTGTCTCTTTTCGATCACGACATCAATCAGGCCGTATTCCAGCGCTTCCTGCGCTGTCATATAATTATCCCTTTCCGTGTCGGCTTTCACCTTTTCGTAGGTCTGTCCTGTATTCTCAGCCAGAATACGGTTCATTTTCTCTTTGGTCTTTAAAATATGTTCTGCGGCAATCTCAATCTCCGTTGCCTGTCCCTGCGCTCCGCCGGACGGCTGGTGAATCATAATTTCCGCATTCGGCAATGCGAGTCGCTTGCCTTTTGTACCGCCTGCCAGCAGGAAAGCTCCCATGCTCGCAGCCATACCCATACAGATGGTTGATACGTCACATTTGATAAACTGCATGGTATCGTAAATTGCCATGCCGGCAGTGACGGAACCACCCGGGCTCATAATATAAAAATTGATATCCTTATCCGGATCTTCTGCCTCAAGGAACAACATCTGAGATACAACCAGACTGGCCGTCACATCATTGACCTCTTCTCCGAGGATAATGATTCTGTCTTTTAACAGACGGGAATAAATATCATAGGATCTCTCCCCGTGACTGGTCTGTTCCACAACATAAGGTACTAAACTCATAATATTTCCCTCCAGTTCTTTGTATTACATCTCAGAAACCGAATGAAGAATCTTATTCAGCTTCAAAATCAAGCTCATCAGAAGCTTCTGTAAGTTTTGCCTGCTCAAGAAGGAAATCAACAGCTTTCTGTACTGCAAGATCTTTCTTCATGCTCTCTTTCTGTTCAGGTGGCATGAATCCTTCTACCTGAGCGGCATCCATCTGGTACATCGCAGCCATTCTCTCGAATTCTTTATGAAGGTCTTCGTCAGTTGCTTCAATAGCTTCTGCAGCAGCGATTGCTTCAAGTACCAGTGTGCTCTGGATTCTCTTAACGGCTTCCGGTCTCATATTCTCTGTGAATGCGGCAGGATCCTGTCCTGTGAACTGTAAGTACTGTTCAAAGGAAAGTCCCTGATAGGTTACTCTCTGTTTAAATTCTTCTACCATCTGCTCAACCTGGGAGTCAATCATGGCATCCGGAATATCCATCTGTGCGCCTTCAATTGCTTTCTCAACAAGAGCATCCTGCATAGCTACTTTAGCACGTTCTTCTTTTCCTTCAAGAAGTTTTGCACGGATGTCTGCTTTGTATTCTTCAAGAGAATCAAATTCTGTGGTATCCTGTGCGAAATCATCATCGATAGCCGGAAGCTGTTTTTCAGTGATTCCGAGAACCTTAACATGGAAAACTGCTTCTTTTCCGGAAAGTTCCGGTGCATGGTATTCTTCCGGGAATGTTACTTCCACATCCTTCTCATCTCCGATATTCAGGCCAACGAGCTGGTCTTCAAAAGTATCGATAAAGGAATGGGAACCAATCTCAAGCTTCTGGTTCTGTGCAGTACCGCCATCAAATGGCACACCATCTACAGTTCCTGCGTAATTTAATGTAATGACATCGCCTTCTTTTACTGCTCTGTCTTCCACTGTAATCTCTCTTGCATTCTGCTCCTGTGCTTTCTTAAGCTCAGCATCAACCTCTTCATCGGTAACTTCTGCTGTCTGTTTGTCAACTTCAAGGCCTTTGTACTGACCAAGAGTTACCTCTGGTTTTACTGCAACAGTTGCAGTAAAGATAAAGTTTTCTCCTTTACCGATCTGTGTTACATCAACTTCCGGACGGGAAACTACATCCAGACCAGCTTCGTCAACGGCATCGCTGTATGCCTTAGGCATAATGTCATTGGCAGCGTCTTCATAAAATACACCTGCGCCATATGTTTTCTCAATGACATTCATCGGAACTTTTCCTTTACGGAAGCCCGGCAGATTGAAAGAACCTTTCTTTTTGTTATATGCTTTCTTTGTGGCAGCATCAAACTCGGCTGCTTCCACCTCGATTGTCATCTTAACCATATTGTGTTCTAATTTTTCAACCTGTACACTCATTAAAGTATCCTCCTTAAAAAATATGCTTCTTATTTTTGCCGGAATCTGTGCGGAGCATCTTATCTGTATTAACGCCACTCCGGTATAATGCAAAACTTTTCCTCGGTAAGTATATCCTGATTCCGGTTATCTTTGCATTTAAAATTATGTGAAAACACATTGTAACATTATAGCATGAGAAATATTCACTGTCCACAGAAAAATTTGAAAAGAACCTGAAATTCCGAAGAATTTCAGGTTCTTTAGAGAATTATATCTGCTTATCTTTCCGCAAATTCATTCTTTCCCGGACTCATCCGGCTTTTTTGTTACTCGGAATCTCTTCCTGCCATTTCCTCTTCCTGTCTCTTAATCATCTTGCGGACCATTTCACCGCCGATGGAGCCGGCTTCTCTGGCTGTAATGTCTCCATTGTAGCCCTGTTTTAAATTCACACCCAGCTCATTGGCCACTTCCATTTTGAAACGATCCATCGCGTCTCTTGCCTGTGGTACTTCTACCTGGTTTGATCCATTTTTGTTACTTGCCATCGTTCTTTCCCTCCATCATGAATCATCCGGATGTTTTTTCTGTTATTTTAAATAGTTACTGTATATTAAAACGGTACCCGCTTCTCTTCTCCCTGCGAAAAGGAAGCGAATCAAAAGCTTCTGTTTACCGTAATCCTATTCTTTGCAGAAAACAAGACAAATATTAATGGAATTTTTGCCAGAAACAATGAATTATTCAACTTTTTTTATTAATAAAGATATTCCGGCAGCTCTTTCGGAGAAGAAATAATCACCTTTGCTCCGTGCTCTTTCAGGAAGTCATACCCGCGAAATCCCCAACTGCATAAAATGGCATCCATCCCCGCATTGGCCGCCGTTTCGATATCCACATCCGAATCTCCCACATATACGGAGCGCTCCGGAGTACTTCCAAGCTGAGACAGCGCTTCCATCACTGTGTCCGGCGCCGGCTTTTTGCGAATCCCTTCGCTCTCTTTCTCTCCGATTGCAACCGGTATCTTTCCGGCAAAATAGATGTTTGCCAGCTCCTTTACGGCAAAATCCGCTTTATTTGACACAATGGCCAGAGAAAATCCCCTGTCCTGCAATACCGCAAGCATCTCCATTATGCCATCATAGGGTTTCGTCAAATCATTGCAGTGTATGCCGTAATGCTCTTTGAAAAGAGAAAATGCTTTTTCAAAAAGTACCGGGGAAGCGTCTGCCGGCAATGCCCGTTTCATCAGTTTTACAATACCGTTTCCCACAAAAGCACAGACCTCTTCTTTCGTTCTTTCCGGACATCCGGTCTCCCGAAGAGCATAGTTTACACTGTTTTTCAAATCATCCAATGTATCAAGGAGTGTTCCGTCCAAATCAAATATTACCGTATCTTTTTTTGTCATAATATCCTCCCACTGTCTTATCCGGTAAATTCAGAAACGCCCTGGCGTTCCTGCTGCGAGATAATGAATCTTATCCTTTCCAGATCATTTTTCTGGTAATGCTTTTTATATCTTTGGCTCCGCACATGGCCATGGTGTCTTTCAGCTCCTCTCCCAGCTTTTTCACATAAAGACGAACGCCTTCCTCCCCTCCGCCGTAAACAGCCTGCACAAACGGACGGGCAATCAGAACGCCGTCAGCACCCAAAGCCAGGGCTTTAAACACATCGATACCACTTCGGATACCGCCATCCACCAGAATCTTCATGCGGCCCTGATTCCACTCGGCAATTTCTTCCAGAACCTCTGCCGTAGCCGGTGTCTGGTCGAGAACCCTTCCTCCGTGGTTGGAAACCACAATGGCAGATGCTCCGGCTTCCCATGCCTTTTTCGCTCCCTTAACCGTCATGATTCCTTTCAGTATAAATGGAATATCCGCCTCACTGATTATCTGGGAAAGTTCTTCCACCGTTTTGCTTCCCGCAGGTGGTGTCATATTTTTTAAGAACGGGAGACCTGCCGCATCAATATCCATGGCAACGGCAGAAATGCCGCTGTCAGAAAACAGGGCAAGCTTTTCCATAATCGTATCCATGTTCCATGGTTTCACCGTAGGAATCCCTCTTCCTCCGTTCATTTTGATGGCTTTGGCCGCTGCTTCGAATACCGCCGGATTGGTTCCATCCCCCGTAAAAGCAGCAATGCCGGCTTCCCGGCAGGCGGAAACCAGAATCATATTATAGGCTTCGTCATCATATTTTTCCCCGTAATGAAGCTTCATCGCTCCAACAGGTCCCGCGAAAAACGGATAATCATAATGCTCTCCAAACAGGGTAATTCCCGTATCCGGTTCCGTGTTCTCGCAAATCGTATCCATATTCAGACGAATTTTTTTCCATTGTTCATAATTGCGGATGGCTACATCACCAACACCCTTGGCACCCGGCCCGGGAATCTGATTGCCGCAGGCGCGGCCGTTACAAACCGGACACACTTTACAGTACGGACCAATCTGCGATTTTGCGTTCTGCATTACTTCTTCATATGTCATCATTTTACCCATCCTTTCCTGTGCCATTCAAAAAACATTTTTTCTTTTTATTATAATACGAAATAAAAAAAAGTGCAAAACATACAAAAACCTTCTTTCCCGACGCTTAAACCGGAAACAGAAGGCTTTTGCATTTATTATGTGCTCATTTTATTCTTTATAATTCTTATATGCCTCAAATTCGTCCAGCACGGATTGATCCGGTGCTTTTGTAAGCAGGCTGACAATCACGATACATACGATGCTGACAACGAATCCCACAGCCAGAGAATAAAGTCCGGTTACGGCTCCGATTGTCTGTCCGTTCATCAACGGAAGATAATCCCAGATAAGCACTGTACCTGCTCCGGATACCAGACCGGCAATCGCTCCCGGAAGATTGGTTCTCTTCCAGAAAAGACTCATCACTACCAATGGTCCGAAGGCGGCACCAAGTCCTGCCCATGCGTTTGATACCAGTCCCATGATGGAGCTGTTCGGGTCCCAGGCAATGGCAATGGCAAGAAGTGCTACGACTACTGTAGTAATTCGTCCAATCTTTAATACCTGCTGTGTGGATGCATCCGGTTTCATAATATCTTTATAAATATCTGCGGATACTGAAGATGAGCAGACAAGAAGCTGTGAATCCGCCGTGGACATAATCGCTGCAAGAATACCACAGAGGAACAGACCGCCGACAAAGGCAAGCGGAAGCTTCTCCATAAAGACTTTTTTAATCATTTCAATAAATACGGATTCGGCAGAAGCAGCTCCTGCTGTCTCTCCGAGAATCACAGGCATCAGGAATGCACGTCCAATCAGTCCGATAAGAACGGCCAGAGCCAGAGATAATACTACCCAGATAATCGCAATCGTAGAGGATTTCTTTAATTCTTTTTCGTTTTTAATTGCCATGAATCGAATCAGGATATGCGGCATACCGCAGTAACCCAGACCCCATGCCAGATTGGAGATTACCTCCACTGCGGTAATCGGGTGATCACCGTTGTGTGTCAGGCTTAAAAATCCGGACGCATTTACTCCACTCTGTGTCAGAAGGTCCGTAAAGCTGCCGCTCACATATCCCCATGCGATAATCGGAACAACTAAAAGCGCGATAAGCATCATGCTTCCCTGAACAAAGTCCGTTGTACACACTGCAAGGAATCCTCCCATAAATGTATAAACAAGAATTACTACTGCACCGATAACGAGTGCCACATGATAATCAAGACCGAATACACTGTTAAAGAGCTTTCCTCCGGAAGCCAGGGCGGAAGCCGTATAAACCAGGAAGAAAATTACGATAATGGCTGAAGAAATGCCCAGAAGAATTTTCTTTTTATCGTGATAACGGTTGCCGAAAAACTCCGGCAGAGTCATGGAATTATTTGCCACAATCGTATAGCTTCTTAACGGTTTTGCAATAATTAACCAGTTGGCAATCGTTCCAAGTCCAAGACCGATGGCAATCCATGCCTGACCGGTACCAAGCGCATATACAGAACCCGGAAGACCCATAAGAAGCCATCCGCTCATATCGGAAGCCTGTGCGGAAAGTGCCGCCACAGGACCGGAAAGTCCACGTCCTCCTAAAAAATAATCGTCTGCATCTTTTGTCTGTTTCATGGACCATACGCCAATACCAATCATAAACAGAAGATAAGCTGCAAACGCAATCATAATCACTGTTGTTGTCAGATTCATCTTTTCTCCTCCTATTCTCTTGAAAAAACCTTTGAAACTAATTATACTAGAAATTATTCACACGTAAAGCGACAATATTTCATGTATTTTTTACAATGCATGACAAATATTCATATTTCATGTACAAAACGGAATTGTTTGTTTTTTCACTATTTTATAAAAAGGAGCAAAAATGGAACAAAATAAATACGCAGTTTTTCTTGAAGTTGCCAGACAGCATAGTCTGTCAAAGGCAGCTGAAATACTCGGATATACCCAGTCCGGCATCAGCCATACTATAAAACGGCTGGAAAAAGAAATGAATCTAACTCTTTTTTACCGAAACAGAAACGGGGCATTTCTTACCAACGCCGGTAAGGAAATATTCCCCTATATCTCCCAGATGATGCAATGTCAGGAGAATCTTAGTCAGGCCATTCTTTCTTTACACAATCTTCATCAGGGCACCCTGAATATCGGTACTTATTCCAGTATCTCAAGGCAGTGGCTTCCGCATATTATCCGCAGATTCAAAAATGACTATCCTTCCATCCGGATTCATTTTAAGGAAGGCGGAAACGAAGACATTATCCGCTGGGTAGAAAATCATGAAGTTGACCTGGGATTTTTAAGTGCCGGCTTTGAAGAAAACTGTGACTGGATTCCTTTATTGGAGGACCCGTTGCTGGCCATCCTTCCCAAAGACCATCCTCTGTCAGACAAAAAGGAATTCCCTCTGGAATATTTTAATGATAAAACATTTATTATCTCCGCCCTTGGAACGGATATTGATATTCACCGCACACTGGAAACTCATGATATTCATCCGGATATCCAGTATTCCGCCAAGGATGATTACACTATTATCTCCATGGTTTCCTGTGGTCTTGGTGTCAGCATCCTTCCGCAGCTTGTGGTGGAGCATTATGATACTTCTGTCCGAACCCTGCCGCTTTCTCCTTTTTCTACCAGACAGCTTGGTATTGCAGTTTCTTCCAAAAAAATGGCATCTCCCGCCACTTTAAAATTTAT
>JALEIY010000032.1 GCA_022769785.1 Eubacterium sp. | reverse complement strand
GCTTTTCTTTGCAGGCAGACAGTTCTTCTTTATTCATGGAACTGATTTGACCTACGCCAAAATTAATATTGGAATCATTGAATTTTTTAAAGTCCTGATAAAAGATTTCTTTTGCAGACTTTGCTTTTAAATTACTTCCGGCATCAAACATCCTTTTTGCATACTGTTCGATATCAATATCTGCAATAGAAGCCAGTTTTTCCGCAATGAGTCGGTCGACTCCCGTACAGGTCGGAGAGCGGAACATCAGTGTATCTGATAAAATGGCGGAACACATCAGACCCGCAATATGAGGCGGAATCGTAACGTCATTCTCGAGGTACATCTGAGTAACGATGGTGGAAGTACATCCCACCGGCTGATTTCTGAAAAACAGTGGTGTATTTGTCTCGATATTACCCAGTCTGTGATGGTCGATAATTTCAAGAATATCTGCTTCTTCAAAACCATCCACTGCCTGTGTTTTTTCGTTGTGATCTACCAATATCAGTTTTTTGCGGTCTAAATCCAGCAGGTTTCGTCTGGATATCATACCGATATAATTGCCCTGAATATCGACAATCGGGAAATCACGAAATCTCTTTTTCGCCATGATTTCCTGAATATCTTCTACATAATCTGTTGTTCGGAAGGTAATCAGATTGTCTGTTGTCATAAAATAACGTACCGGCATACTGTGGTTAATCAGTCTTGCCACCGTATAAGTATCATAAGGACTGACAATAATCCGACAGCCTCTTTCTCTGGCCAGCTTCCGTATGGTTTTTGACACCGTCGCTCCCATACATACCACGATACACTGTGCCTCCATCTCGATGGCACAAAGCTGTGATTCATATCGATTTCCGAGAATGACCATATCCAGAGGTTCAATGTAGCCTTCCATCATATCCGGATTGGCTGCGGCAATCAGCACGTGCCCTTCGTCAAAATATCCATCCAAATCACCGACGATCATCTCTCCGTCAATGGTCTCTACAATATTCTTGTAGCTGGTACAGGCTTTGGATAAAATCATATTATCGTAAACATCCATATCAGAGTAAGCAATATCTCCGATGGTGATAATACCGCTCAGCTTGTCGTCTTCCAGAATCGGCAAAGAGACGATTCTCGATGCACGCATAATATCCCAGGCTTTTTTCAGGGAAAGCTCTGATGGCACTCCGGCAGTTTTGCGAATCTCTATATCTGTAACCTGCGGGCGGATATCCGTTACATACGCTGGGGATTTTACGCCAAACTCTTTCAGTACAAACTGTGTTTCTTCATTTACATGACCGGCTCTTGTAGGAATATACTGAAACTCTCCCCCATCCCGGTCGTTCAGTTCATTTTTCAGATAAGCATAGGAAATGGCGGAACAGATACTGTCTGTATCCGGATTCTTATGCCCGATTACATATACATTTTTCTTATTACCCATATAACATCCTCCTGTAAAAAGGCAAACCCTTTCAGTCTCTTTTGCCTCCTTCTATGATTTTAAACATTCCCTTTTTCTTTTTCAACTCTTTTTGTGAAAACATTTTACCATATTCTTTCCGGCAAAAACCTTTTAATTCATAAATGGGAACGGAATGAAATAAATGGTCTGCCGCAGCGATTACTTTTTCTTTTTCTTCTTCATTATTAAATGGAAGAACCTCCAGCTTCTGGTGAAGCTCCTCCTGTTCACAACTGTTTTGTATCATGGAAATCATGGTTTTTATCAGGACTGTCGTCTGATAATACTCCATTTTCAAATCCTCTGTAAAAAATGTCGCCAGCTCCGCAACTCCTTCCCAACGGTTATCCACACCTGCGGATTCACTGAGATAAATCACATCTTCTTTTTTGGGGTATTTATATGGAAGATTTTCATGTTCTCCCCGATATAACAGGATATATTCCGGATTCTCCACCTCGTTAAACTGGATATACTCTTTCTCCCCTTTCCGGTCTTTTAAGAGAAGTGCCGTTGACCAGAGACTGCTTCTGCTTTTCAAAAGCGTTATAAATTCTTCGTAATCCGGCTGACATTTCATCACATGACAAAAGCATCCATAGAATTCTCTCATCTCCATCAGCCCATAATAATGCTGTAATCCATCGATTACCTTTTCCCATTCCGTATACTTTTCCATTATTGCACGGCTTTTTTTGCTTTTTAAATGAAAATAAAAGGCCTGCTTCATATCCGGAGCATATCGTATTACATTGGGTTCATGCGTGAGAGGATTTCCTTTGGAAAGGGTGAGAAAGCCAAAAATATTAAGATATTGCAGGGATTCCCAATCTTCTCCGACAATCTCTACCGTATCATTTTCCCATATTTTCACCAGATATTGCAGCATTTTCTCTGGCAATATCCTGAGAATCCACCGGCTGTTCTGGCAAAACTCTTCTAAAAATGCGCCAAGATATGCATCTTTCGGCAAACCCTCCACATATTCCACTCCCATACGGGCCAGAAGTGATATCAATGTCTGTGCCGGCGTTCTTTTCATTATCCCGGCCGCCTGTGCTTCCCCCGGACATACCCTGGCAAAACTTGTGTTTTCCTTCATATTCACTAATCTCCATTTCCATTGGAAACAATCACATATCCGTCAAACGGACTTTTGCGTCGGATGCACTCGCATCCTCCCCGAAGGGTTTGTGTCACGGAAACACCTTTTTCGTGATACAAAAAACGGTACAGCACTCTTGTCCATACCGTTTTCACAGGAATCTTCTCTTTCATACAGTTCCTTATGCTGTCAGATTAGTTTCTTCCACAGCATTTTTTATATTTTTTACCGCTTCCACATGGGCATGGGTCATTACGTCCAACCTTCGGCGGTTTTACTACTGTTCCGGACTTTTTCTGTTCCAGATATAATTCCTTTCTTCGTTCCGGTGTCAGCAGAGAATCCCACTGCTCAAGTTCATAGAGCCACTCTGCTTTCGCGCCTACCATATTATAATACAGCTTCTCTTTATCATAATCAAGAGAAACCACCGTATTCTCATCCATCTCATCGATTGGATTCGGAGTTTTAAGACTGTCATTGATACCATCCAGATATCCAACGAAATATGTCAGTTCCATATTATATTTCTCTGCCAGTTCTGCCACTGTACCGGATACCGGTTCATCCGGATGAGACAGGATCTGCTCATATACTGCTTTTTCCTGTCTGAAATAGTCTACCCAGAACTCCTGTGCTTCCTGTGTATTGTCGTCATGACCATAGGCAAATTCACGCCACTGTGTTAATAAAGACATAACCTTCTCTTTCCTTTCAAAAGACATTATTTGTAGTATTATATCAAAAACGGTCAGGAAATACAATACAAAAAACGATTTGCCATAATCCTTGTGAATGCTTTGATTTTTCTCTGAATTTTTTATATAATAGAGCTGACGATTTACTATATAAGGAGGAATAAAGATGTTTATCGAATTTGACGACACATTGATTACCGGCAACGATACCATCGATAATCAACACAAGGAATTAATTGACCGTATCTCTAAATTTGTCCATTCCTGCGAAGATGGCGCAGATATCGCTACTTCTCTTGAGATGCTTGACTATCTTAAAGAATATACAAGCTTCCATTTTTCTGCCGAAGAAAAACTGCAGGAGGACGTATCCTATCCTGGCCTTGCGGAGCACAGAAAGAAACACGAAGAATACAAGGCAACCCTTGAAGCTCTTTCCTCTTCCCTGAAAGAAAAGGGAGCAGACGCAAATACTTCAGAAGAAATCAAA
Organism: Eubacterium sp.; assembly: GCA_022769785.1. Taxonomy (GTDB): domain Bacteria; phylum Bacillota; class Clostridia; order Lachnospirales; family Lachnospiraceae; genus Anaerobutyricum. The sequence goes on along the minus strand of JALEIY010000032.1, from coordinate 471 downwards.
GAAAGTGTTGTAGACTGGCTTTTTAATCATATTAAGGTATTTGACCGTTCTGTAGCTGAATTTATTCATTTATATGAAAATCCGGAGCTTTTATAAAATCAGCAGATGTACTGTTTTTATGCTGACAGATTTTCCAAATAAGAATGGTATATAGACAGCAAAAAGCGCCGCAAATTGCGACGCTTTTTTTGTTACAGCGCTACCAGGATTCGAACCTGGAAATGCTGGAATCAGAATCCAGTGCCTTACCATTTGGCGATAGCGCTAAATCTATATGGGAAGAAACTTCCCATGTCAATAAAAAAACCGGATGATTCCGGTTTTGAAGCACGAGACGGGATTCGAACCCGCGACCCTCGCCTTGGCAAGGCGATACTCCACCACTGAGCCACTCGTGCAAATATGAAGATATACCTTCAAAACCGCACACAAACATCATATTCCAAGTGGTCATCTCGAAAACTTCGTTTT
>JALEIY010000205.1 GCA_022769785.1 Eubacterium sp. | reverse complement strand
GATGACCTCGGACGAAGAGTCGGGATATGAGGAAATGCCGCAGATGGCTCAGGAAGAAGAGTCAGGATGTGAGCAAATGCCGCAGATAAACTCGGAAGAACAGACTAGGGAAGAGAAAAAAGCTGCAGAAAAACCGGTCAGTGCTGAAAAGAAACTGGAGGAAAAGAAAAAAGCGGCCGCAACAGAGAAGCAGGCAGTAAAAGAAAATGCCGGAGAGGAAGCAGCGCAGGAAATACGCATCAACCGGGCTGGTACGCCGAAAGCGGCTCCGGAAAGAAAGCCTGCGGAAAAAAAGGAATATATTTTCCCGCCGGTAAGCCTTCTGGTAACGGAAAAGCAGCAGCTTCCGGCAAATTATGACAGACATTTAAAGGAAACGGCATTAAAATTACAGGAAACTCTGAATAATTTTAATGTGCATGTGACCATTACCGATATCAGCTGTGGACCGACGGTTACCCGTTATGAAATGTTTCCGGAGCAGGGAACGAAGGTCAGCAAGATTTTGTCCCTGACGGATGACATTAAGCTGAATCTGGCAGCGGCGGACATTCGTATTGAAGCGCCGATTCCAGGGAAAGCAGCCATCGGTATTGAAGTGCCGAACAAAGAAGTACTGACGGTACATTTCCGGGAACTGATTGACAACCGGGTATTCCGGAATTTTAAATCAAAGCTGGCATTTGCGGTTGGAAAAGATATTGGCGGTAAAATCGTGGTGGCAGACCTGGCAAAAATGCCCCATCTGCTGATTGCCGGTGCGACAGGCTCCGGTAAATCTGTCTGTATCAATACACTGATTATGAGTATTTTGTACAAGGCTTCTCCGGAAGAAGTAAGGCTGATTATGATTGACCCGAAAATGGTGGAGCTCAGTACATACAACGGTATTCCGCATTTGCTGATTCCGGTAGTGACTGACCCGAAAAAGGCATCCGGTGCTTTAAACTGGGCAGTGGCAGAAATGACAGAGCGCTACAAAAAATTTGCGGAATGCAATGTAAGAAATATTGAAGGATATAATAAAAAGGTGGAGGAACTGATTCGTTCCGGTGAGGTGGATTCCGATAAACTGGCAAAAATGCCGCAGATTGTCATAATTATTGATGAGCTTGCGGATTTGATGATGGTTGCACCGGGCGAGGTGGAGGATGCAATTGTGAGACTTTCCCAGCTTGCAAGAGCGGCAGGCATTCATCTGGTCATCGCCACTCAGAGACCGTCGGTAAATGTCATTACCGGTCTTATCAAGGCAAATGTTCCGTCAAGAATTGCCTTTTCAGTATCTTCCGGTGTGGACAGCCGAACCATTATTGACATGAATGGTGCGGAAAAATTGCTGGGAAAGGGAGATATGCTGTTTTATCCGTCAGGTTATCAGAAGCCGGTGCGTGTGCAGGGAGCTTTGATTACGGATGATGAAGTGGAAAAGGTTACGGATTTCCTGAGAGAAAATGAAACGGTTGCCGTTTACCAGGAGGACGTTTCCGAAAAAATAGAAAGTAAAATGAAAAATAACAGCCTTTCTCAGAACCGGGATGAATATTTTGAAGCGGCGGCCCGTTTTATTATGGAAAAGGACAAGGCAACCATCGGTATGCTGCAAAGAATGTTTAAAATCGGCTTTAACCGGGCGGCAAGAATCATTGACCAGCTTGCCGAGGCGGGAATCGTCGGGCCGGAAGAGGGAACGAAGCCGCGGAAAATCCTCATGTCACCGGAACAGCTCGAGCAGTATCTGGAAGAGTACCTTTAGAAGCCGGGGAAAAGCACTCTTTACGAAAAGGAAAAAGTAGTGTATTATTAGATAACTTTGGTTTATTATGCGGAAAAAGGAGGCATAAAATGGCATTAAGAATTGATGGAAAGAAAATATCATCAGATATTAAAGAAGAATTAAAAGAAAAAGTGGCAGCCATGAAGGAGGATGGGATTTTTCCTTGTCTGGCTGTAATTCAGGTGGGAAATGACCCGGCATCCACTGTTTATGTGGGCAACAAGAAAAAGGCATGCGCTTATATCGGAATAGAGTCGAAAGCCTTTGAACTGCCGGAAGAAACCACGCAGGAAGAACTGCTTGCCCTGATTGAGAAGTTAAATGAGGATGACAGTGTGCACGGTATTCTGGTACAGCTTCCGATTCCGGCACATATGGATGAAAAAGAGGTTATTCACGCGATTTCTCCGAAAAAAGATGTGGACGGATTCCATCCGCAGAGTGTGGGAGCACTTTCCATCGGAGAACCGGGATTTGTATCCTGTACACCGGCAGGTATCATTCAGCTTTTAAAACGTTCCGGTATTGAGATTGAAGGAAAAGAATGTGTCGTTGTGGGAAGAAGCAACATTGTGGGTAAACCAATGGCCATGCTGCTTCTTCGGGAAAACGGAACAGTGACTATCTGCCATTCCCGTACAAAGGATTTACGGGAAGTTTGCAAACGTGCAGATATTCTGGTGGCAGCCATTGGCAAACCAAAGTTTTTCGACGAAACCTATGTGAAAGATGGTGCAGCGGTCATTGATGTGGGAATCCACAGAAATGCCGACGGAAAGCTTTGTGGAGACGTGGATTATGATAAGGTTGTGGACAAGGTAAGCGCCATTACTCCGGTTCCGGGCGGCGTCGGACCGATGACCATTGCCATGCTGATGAATAACTGTGTGGAAGCAGCATTGAGGCTGAGCGAATAACATGAGCAGACAAAATATTTTATTTATTTCTTTGGGCTGTGATAAGAATCTTGTGGACAGTGAAAAGATGCTCGGGCTTCTTCGGGAAAACGATTTTACCATCGTGGAAGAAGAGCAGGATGCCGATGTCATTGTGGTCAATACCTGCTGTTTTATCCACGATGCCAAAGAAGAGAGTATTGAGACACTCCTTGAGATGGCAGAGTGGAAAAAGAAAGGCCATTTGAAGGTATTGATTGCTGCCGGCTGTCTGGCACAGCGCTACCAGGCAGAGATTGAAGAGGAGATTCCGGAAGTGGATGCCGTAATCGGAACCAACGGATATACCGATATCGTTTCGGTGATTACGGAGCTTCTCGAGACAGAAGAGAAAAATGCCGGCGAGCATTTGTTCAAAAGCTGTTGTCCGTCCATTGATATTCTTCCGCCGTCGCTGTCGGATAAGAGGGTGGTAACCACCGGTGGCTATACCGCATATCTGAAGATTGCGGAGGGCTGTGACAAGAGATGTACCTACTGTATCATTCCTTATATTCGGGGAAAATACCGCAGCTTTCCAATGGAGGACCTTCTGGAGGAAGCCTCTGCCCTTGCCGCGCAGGGTGTTCGGGAACTGATTCTGGTTGCCCAGGAAACCACGGTCTACGGAGTAGACCGGTATGGAAAAAAGATGCTGCCGGAGCTTTTAACAAAACTTTGCGCCATAGACGGGCTTCAATGGATTCGACTTTTATACTGCTATCCGGAAGAAATCACGGATGAATTGATTGCGGTGATGGCAAAAGAAACGAAGATTTGTCATTATCTGGATATCCCGATTCAGCACAGCGAGGACAGCGTATTAAAACGGATGGGGCGAAGAACCAACCGGGCCGAGCTGGAAGAGCTTGTGAGAAAGCTTCGAAAAGAGATTCCGGACATTGTACTTCGTACCACACTGATTACCGGTTTCCCGGGAGAGACCGAAGAAGACTTCGAAAATATGGTTCATTTTGTAGATACCATGGAATTCGACCGTCTTGGTGTATTCCCGTATTCTCCGGAAGAAGGAACGCCG
>JALEIY010000022.1 GCA_022769785.1 Eubacterium sp. | reverse complement strand
TGAATTGAAAGATCGGTCTGTAAAAAATAAGAAGCACATGATTGCAAAGCATATTATTCCATACTTTGGTGATATGCCTATGGATCTGATCAGACCGAACGATGTGATTTCCTGGCAGAACGAGATGATTCAGAAAGGATACGAACCAACGTATCTTCGTATGCTGCAGAATCAGCTTTCGGCACTGTTTAATCATGCGGAGAAAATATACGACCTAAAGGATAATCCTTGCAAAAAAGTGAAAAAGATGGGAAAGTCAGAGGCGGGTACGATGGAGTTTTGGACGAAAGAAGAATTCGAACTTTTCATGTCAAACGTACCGAAAAAGTCATATTACTATGCCCTGTATGAAATCCTTTTTTGGTGTGGATGCCGGCTGGGTGAGTGCCTTGCCCTTACCAAAGCGGACATTGATTTTACAAAAAACACCATAGAAATCAACAAAACTTTTCATCGAGATGGGGGAAGAGACATCATTACTACGCCCAAAACGGACAATTCGATTCGTACAGTTAGCATTCCAATGTTTTTAAGCAAAGATCTGCAAGCTTATGCGGAAATGCTTTATAAGTTGGAGGAAGATGATCGATTATTTCCAATCAGTGAAAGAGCCGTACAGATCCACATGAAACGTTATATTGAAAAAGCAGGAGTAAAACATATCCGTGTACACGATCTTCGGCATAGTCACGTAGCATACCTGATTGAACAGGGAGTTGAGCCTTTGATCATTAAGGAGCGACTGGGGCATAAAGATATTAATATTACGTTGAATACATACGGTCATTTATATCCTGACAAACAGAAGCAAATTGCTGATTTGCTAGATCAATTGAATGGATAAAACGTTGTTGGAGGAGTTTAGATGGAGAGCAAAAAAGCTCTTTTTTGCTATTGTCAGAGGGTCATTTGGAAGATATAATAAAACAAAATACAATTATCCGTCTGAATATACAAATGATCCTCACAAAAAGATAGTAGCTTTTTCGAGCTCAGAAGCTAAATATTTTAGAGGAGTTGGTTAAAAATGGAACAGTTTAATTACAATAATATTGACATTACGAATGATTTTATGTTTGGTTACGTCATGTCTGATCCAGAGCGTTGCAAGCAGTTTCTGGAACAGATTTTGGATATTCAGATTGACCATGTAGAATATTTGGAAAAACAGAAAAGCATTGATATGAAAATTGATGCAAAAGGTGTCAGACTAGATATTTACATGAGTGACGGTAAAACAGTCTATAATGTGGAAATGCAGACCAGTTCCAACAAAACTCTTCCACGAAGAAGCCGATATTATCAAGGGCAGATTGATATGAATCTGATTGCAAAAGGAGAAAATTATAACAAATTAAAGAAAAGCTTTGTGATTTTCATTTGCTCATTTGATCCTTTTGAAAAAGATCGGTATGTATATTCCTTTGAGAATATTTGCAAAGATGAGAATGCAGGTGATGACATTTTCTTACAGGACGAGGCTTATAAAGTATTTATCAATACAAAAGGTACAAAAGGAAACGTGTCGGATAATTTTAAAGAACTCATGGACTATTTCAACAATTCAGAGAATGCAAAGAGCAGTAAGAATCCGTTGGTGCATTCCATTGATGCTGCTGTGCAGTCTGCTCGAAATAATGAAGAATGGAGGCATGATTTTATGACATGGCAAATGTATGGAAATGAAAAATACGATGAAGGCAAGGCAGAAGGCGAAAAGACGAAAGCTAAAGAAACGGCACTCAGGATGTTTTCAAAAGGACTTGACGTCAAAATGATTGCAGAAATGGTTGGCGAAACAGAAGAAACAGTGGAGCAGTGGGTGTTAGTAAAGGAAGCATAGGTTGACGAGAGGATTCATGAGATAGTATTCCTCGTGGTACTATTATGGTACTAAAAAAATGAAAAACGTCAGATATCTGATGAAAATGCGGATAATATAGCGATGAAATATGGCTTAAAATGGTGCTTTTCACTATAAGAAGCATTTTCGAGGGGCGCTTATCGGTTTATCGAATAATTCATAATTTAGTACCATATATTAAGGTCAAGATACCCTGGACCGCTTGTTTAAGCGGTTTAGGGTTTTTTTATGCTCAAAAAGAAGGACGAACCATGGATTGCTTATAGCAAACAGATATGCGATAATAAAAGAGTTTCTTCATGAAAATGAGAAGACAATATAATTGACGAGGTTAAAGCACGGATGATATTAAGAAATCAGTATCTGTCAGAGCGATTAAATGAGATAAAAATGCAGGATGATTTAGCTTTGCTCAGTGATAGTGAAGATATGAACTTACTTTTGTATCCTTATTATGACTTAAAAGGTCAGTTTTTTCATCTGGAAAGATATGACTGGGAGAAGCATGATTTAAAATATGTCACAATGCTTTCTGATGTTGAAGAAACCATAGAAACCATATCATTACATCAGATAGAAGAAATCCTGATGAAAAAAACAAAGAGTAAACAAAATGGTTCTCTTAATATAAATGAATATGATTTTCAGATGTATTCGGAAACAATCACAGATTTTACGGAACCGGGAATAACAACAGATTTGATTCGATGGGATTTTTACGCAGAGAGTCCTTTACAGAAGCTTTGTATCGGGATTGGTCATTATAAAACAAAGGATAATAAAGAGTTTCATCTCTGTGTCCTGCTTGACCTTTATGACCGGGCAATCCGGACATATACTATAGGACAGCTGTTTTCGGAAGAGTTATGCGGGGATGTATTTCAGAAACTTATGCTTTGTATCCGGGAAGCGAAGGGGACACCCATCATCCACAGCAGCAGAAATCGTATTTACCAGTCCGGGGAATATAAAAAGCTGTTAAATTCTCATTCTCTCATTGGCTCGATGACAGAAGCAGGAACAAAAGGAGGGATTGCTCCGATTAGTACCTTTTTTTCCAATTTGAAAAGGAAGATGCCAGGCCAGACATTTTCCAACCTTCAGGATGGGGTTGACTGGATAGAAGCCTATATTTTTCAATATAACATTGGATGTGTCCTGTCAGAGAAAAAGAAGAAATGATTTGGAGGAGACGATATGAAAATATTTGTAAGTGCCTGTCTTTTGGGTGAAAACTGTAAATATAATGGTGGAAACAATTATAGTGCGAAAGTGGCAGAGTTTATAAAAGGGCATGAAGTTGTGGCATTGTGCCCGGAAGTTGCAGGAGGACTTCCGGTGCCGAGAGCTTCTGCAGAAATCGTAGACGGTACAGTGAAAACAAAATCCGGACAATCTGTAGATGAAGAGTTTCGAACCGGTGCCCAAAAGGTCATAAAGGAAGTATTAAAACAGAAAGTCGAACTTGCAATTTTGCAATCCAGAAGTCCAAGTTGTGGAGTGAACGAGATTTACGATGGTTCATTTTCCGGAAAGAAAATCAAAGGACAGGGGATATTTGCGAAAATGTTGATGGAACAGGGAATCAAAGTGATAGACGTTGAGGATATAGAATAAATGCATTAGATAAAAGCAAAATGCCCGTAGACGATGATTTACGGGCATTTCCATATGAGAGAAGGAAATCTGTTTTTCTCATTTAATCTTCAACGCATTCTGCGACTATAACTTCGCAGCTTTCCAGCTTCAGAAACTGCTCTGGTTTTGGGAGATTTTTCTGATTGGAAAGGATGACACGCCGAATCGGAGTTTCCAGGTTCAGACAGACTGGTTCTTTGCCGAAATTGGCGGCTATCAGTATTTTCTGATGCTCGGTCTGGCGGTAATAGGACATGATTGTTTCCGTATCCTCGTAGGCCGGAATAAATTCGCCGTAAGTAAATACCTCTTTATATTCCGGTGATTTGCGTGTTTTCAGCAGACGTCGGTAGTAGTTCAGGACAGAATCCCTGTCTTTATCCTGACGAAGTACATTGATTTCCGGATAATTGTCGTTTACTTTAAGCCACGGTGTTCCGGTGGTGAACCCTGCATTTTCCCCGGAGCTCCATTGCATTGGCGTTCTGGCGTTATCGCGGCTCATTTTTTCGCAGACTTTGAGGACATCTTTGTCAGTAAGGCCGGCGTCCTTTGCGAGATGGTACTGGTCAATGGTGTTGATATCGTTAAATTCATCTAAGCTGTTCCACACGGCGTTTTGCATGCCGATTTCCTGGCCCTGATAAATAAATGGAATGCCGCGGAGAAGAATGTTTACGGTTCCAAGCATTTTTGCTCCGGAAGGGGTTTTGGCATATTCCGGGAGAAAGCGCGATACGCCGCGGGGTTCATCATGATTTTCGATGATGTTCGCCTCAAATCCGCATCCCTGGGCCTCGAGCTGGGAGTTGATAACCGTTTCACGCCATTTTTTAAAGTCAATTGGCGGGGCATCGTACCAGCCATGTTCGCCGTTGCTCAGAGAGTGGGCATTGAAATCAAAAATAGTGGAAAAATATCCGTCTTCGCCGATAAAAGAGGATAATTCTCCTTCTTTCATATTAAATACCTCGCCAACGGTAAATGCATCATATTTCCGGAAGGTATTTTCCTTTAAATCATTCAGAAATTCTCCGATACCATCGGCACTTTCAATCATTTTCCAGCAGGCTGCCAGCCCGTCGTTTCCATCCGGTTCAAAATCCGGAAATTCCAGGTTCTTTTTGATATTGATGATGGCATCAATTCGAAAGCCTGCCAGACCCTTCTCCAGCCACCAGTTTACCATTTGGTACAGTTCCTGCCTGAGTTTTGGGTTTTCCCAGTTTAAATCCGGCTGCTCCTTTGCAAACATGTGAAGATAGTATAAATCGGTTCCCGGCACCGGCTCCCAACAGCTTCCGCCAAAATAAGAACGGTAATTGGTCGGAGGATTGCCGTTTTTCCCCTCCCGGAAATAAAAGTAATCGGCATATTCTCCATAGGGCTCTGCCAGAGCTTTTTGGAACCACTCGTGCTGACTGGAGCAGTGATTGATTACCAAATCCATGATAATATACATATCCCGTTTCTTCGCCTCCGCCAGCAATTCGTCAAAATCTTCCATAGTTCCGAATTCTTTGGCAATGGCGTAATAGTCTGCGATGTCGTAGCCCTGGTCCACGAAAGGTGATTTATAGATGGGGGAAAGCCAGATGATATCAATCCCCAGCTCTTTTAAATAATCAAGCTTTGAAATAATCCCCCGTAAATCTCCGATGCCGTCTCCGTTGCTGTCCAGAAAGCTTTTTGGATAAATCTGATATGCGACCTTGTCATGCCACCATTTTTTATTCATGATTCCTGCCTCTTTTCTTTGTATTATAATTATTGAAATATTATTGTGTGTGTATTATACTGCTATTATAGATATTAATTATTTTGATTTCTTGCATAATATTTTCTTTATATAACACAATACTGCTCTTTTGGAGGGTGGTATGACAAAAGGAGAAACCCTATGAAAAACTTACATTCACTGGCTTTGGAACAGAAAGAAGATGCCAAGCACGGGGAAGCCTTTTTTCCGGTACAAAAGTATATTACCAGGCTTGCGTCCGATTATCCCGTGGTGACAACGCATTGGCACGAGGAAGCGGAGCTAACACTGATTACAAAGGGAAACTGCTTTTATCAGATTGATTTAATGGGGTATGAGGTTAAGGAAGGAGATATTTTGTTCATACCACCATTATTTCTTCACTCTATTTCTCTGGGTACAAGTGAAGAAATAATATCGGAAACCTATGTGTTTCATCTGAATTTTCTGGGAGGGAATTCGACAGACATCTGTTCTACGCGGTATCTGACGCCGATGATGAATCAGGAATATTCCATGCCATGTCGGATTACACCGGAGCATCCGGCTTATCCGTCTCTGAGCAACGTTATTAGTCAGATTAATTCGCTGTATGAGGAAGCGGTTGCCGGATATGAGCTTGCTGTAAAATCTTTGTTTTTGCAGGCCGTTTTTATTTTACTGCAGTACAGCAATAAAAAGGAATCGCCAGATACGGGAACCTCTTCTGACAAACTGAAAAATGTCCTGGATTATCTGGAGCTTCATTTTGCAGAATCCATTTCCGTGTCAGAACTGGCGAAGCTGTGTTACTTCAGTGACTATCATTTTATGCGTTTTTTCAAAAAACATATGAATATGACCTGTGTGGAATATATTAATAATCTGCGATTAGAAAAGGCTGTGGAACTTTTTGAACAGGGGAATACCTCCATTATGGATGTTTCCCTGTCGGTAGGCTTTCATAATCTCTCTTATTTCCACAGGGCATTTAAGAAAAAATATCATATGACGCCACATACTTTTATAAAGCAGTTAAGAGGCATTGCCCAATAGACTTCCACAGAGGAAATGTGGTACTATTTATAAGAAATCATTTTATTTGAAAGAAAGCAGGTGTACCATGTCCGATTCCCAGATAGAATCAAAGGAAAAAAATATGACCGGGTTGTCCCGGCTCTCTCTTATTTTATCCGCTGCTGCGGTTATCATGCTGCTTGCCGTTCTGGTGTATTTGTGTATGACGGACAATTTTGAGTTAGAACGCAGCCGGAGCAATGCTGATTTTACGGTGGTCAGAGATTGCAAATCCCGTGAAGTGAAAGATGCAGATGCACCGGTAGGAGTACATAAGGAATACACTTTTACATTACAGGATACTCTCGAAACAGATACCTGTCTGGCTTTTTATACGGTGCATCAGTATGTTGAAATCTACATTGACGGACAGTGCGTGTATCAGCTGAGGCCTTCGGGAAAAAGTTTTATCAAAACCATTGGAAGCAACTGGACGATGATTCCCCTTTACCGCGAGGATGCAGGCAAAGAAATCAGAGTTAATATTATTCCGGTGTACAGAAGCTTTCGCAGCAGAGAAGTTGAATTTCTGGTGGGCTCTCGTCTGAGTATCTGCATGGACCGTCTGCATAAGGATTATCCGCAGCTTCTTCTGAGCGGGATGGCTATTTTTGTCGGCATTATATTTCTTTGTATTGCAGGGTATAAACTGTTTCATAAATGCAGTGATGAAGGCCTGGCCTCACTGGGGCTGTTTTCAGTTATGATAGGACTCTGGCGGTTTACGGATATGAGATTTACCCCATTTTTGGCACCCGGTAAGCCCGTATTGATGTTTTACATTTCTGTTTTTATGCTGATGATTGGTATCGTGCCGCTGATAAAGTCCACGGAGGAACGGATTCATAAGAGCAGCAGCTCAATACTGGATTGGTACTGTATTGCAGTGGCGTTGCTCTGTATTGTACAATTACTGCTACAGGTATTTGGTGGGATAGACCTGAGGGAGAATATAATTATCACTCATTTTATGATTGCTGTTGGTACGGTGCTTCTTGTTGGCAGTATGATTTTTGAGCGGATAAAATATCCGGGGAATGAAGAAGATGCAGTCAATCCGAAGGCGGTCATTCTTTTGGCGGCTGGAGTGCTGGCAGATATTATTTCCTTTTATATAAGAAAAACCTCTTCCGGACTGTTGTTTTCTCTGCTTGCGCTGCTGATTTATATTCTCTTTAAAGGAGTGCATATGCTGTTTAGCCATGTGGAAAAGGAAAAACAGCTTGCGGAAAAAGAAAGAATGCTGGCAGAGAATGAACGCCGGCTTGCAGAAAGCCGCATTGAGACAATGATAAGTCAGATTCGCCCGCATTTTATTTATAATACCCTTGGCAGCATTGAGCAGCTCTGTGAACTTCAGCCGGAAACTGCCGCTAAACTGGTGCATAACTTTTCGCGTTATCTTCGCGGCAATTTCAGTGAGCTTGACAATCCGGCCCCGATTCATCTGTCGCAGGAAATCGAGCATACAAAATATTATGCCAGCATTGAACAGGTTCGTTTTCCTGATATCGAAATTATTTTTGACTTGAAAGCCAGTGATTTTCTGATTCCTGCATTGTCTGTTCAGCCCTTGGTTGAAAACTCAATTAAGCATGGGCTGATGAAACTGGATAAAGGAGGAACTGTTACCATTTCTTCTTTTGAAAATGATACACATTACTATGTCAGTGTGAAGGATAACGGCGTTGGATTTGATACCTCCATTTTGCTGGATGAAAGAAAACATATTGGTCTGCGGAATATTCGCAGCCGACTGGAATCCATGTGCAGCGGTACATTGACTGTGGAAAGTGCACCGGGAAGTGGAACGACGGTGTTCATTATGATTCCCAGGGAGGTGGGAAAATGAAAGCTATTGCAGTAGATGATGAGCCTTTGATGCTCTATGCCCTTGGCAAGGCGGTTAAGGCGTCTCCTGATATTACTTCCGTCACAGAATTTGGCTCTTGTGAGGAGACTCTCGAATGGGTACAGAGAAATCCGGTGGATATAGCATTTCTGGATATAAATATGCGTGGAATGGGTGGTATGGCGCTTGCACAAAAGATTATGGAGCTTCAGCCGGACTGTAGAATTGTATTTTGTACCGGATATGAAAAATATGCGGTGGAGGCAATCAAGCTTCGGGTATCCGGTTATCTGATGAAGCCCGTTTCCGCCGGGGATGTCCAGGAGGAAATTGACTACATAAAAGGTGTACGGGCAAAGGAGAAACCGTTGATGATAAAATGTTTTGGTAACTTTGAAGTGTATGCCCATGGAGAAAAGCTTGTGTTCAGGAGAACCAAAACGAAGGAGCTTCTTGCTTTTTTAGTCGACCGGAAAGGAGCAGGGGTTACCGGAAAAGAGATTTGCGCAAGGCTGTGGTCAGACAGCGGAGATGAGGAGAAAAAGCATAATTATCTTCGTCAGCTTTTCTTTGATTTGCGAAATACTCTGGAAGCAGCCGGTGTAAATGAGGTGATTGTGCAGAGTAATTACAATTATTCCGTCGATTCAGAAAAAATTGATTGTGATTATTATTCCTATCTGGAAACCGGAAAGCCGGAGTTTCATGGGGAGTATATGATACAATACAGCTGGGCCGAGGAAACCTGCGGACTTCTCTGGAAAAAAAGCAGATTTTGAAAAAATATCTGCATTAGAATAATTTGTTGAGATAATGGCATAACGGAATGTGTACAGATACAGCCGTTGTGTCATTTTTTTAACATTTTTTATGAAAACCAAAGAAAAGCAGGTTCTTGCGGAAGATTTGTAACGGGTTTGTAACACCGCAAATGATATAATAATAAAATATTTGCTAAAGAAACAGACAACATGATTTAAGGAGAAGTATCATGAGGATTATAGATATGCATTGTCATGTTCTCCCTGCTCTGGATGATGGCGCAAAGTCTGTAAAAGAAGCTGTAGCGGCACTTCAGGAAGCCAAAAAGCAAGGTATTGACGAGATTATTTTAACGCCGCATCATTATCCGGATACGGATTTGCCTGTGGATTTGATATTTCAAACGAAGGAAATACTGGAGGAGATGATTCAGCAATATAATATCGGTATTAAACTATATCAGGGGCAGGAATGCTTCTATCATACCGAACTTCCGGAGCTTTTAGACAGAGGAGAAGTCCTGACATTGGCAGGGAGTAAGTATGTTCTTATAGAATTTCCGGAGGATGTGTCTTTTCGTGAGATTAAGTATGGGATAAGGCAGCTTAAGGAAGCCGGATATGAACCGATTCTGGCGCATTACGAAAGATACCGCTCTCTGATGGAGAAGGGACGGGTTGCCGAGCTTAAAAGTGAAGAGATTCTTCTTCAGATGAATTTTGACACGGTGCAGAGAGAATACGGATTTCTGAAAAGAAATCCATTTCATGAGGATTTGAAAAAAGGATATGTTGATTTTATGGCCAGTGACTGTCATGGAATGAAGTATCGTAAATATTTCATTGAACCAAGTGTGAAATGGATGGAGCAGAATCTTCCGGCAGACAGCCTGGAAAGAATCCTTTTTGAAAATCCGAAGAAGATTTTGGAACATATATATTAATAAGAAACGGAAAAGAGAGAAATGGAACAAAAAAACAAACGAGAAAAAGCTGTGCCGGTGAAATATCAGATGGAAGATACCATTGATTTGCTGGAACTGTTCTTTGTCCTGCTTGATCATTGGAAGTCTGTTCTTCTGGTAATGATTATGTGTGGCTGCCTGGCAGGAGCATACAATCATTTTCTGATTCATTCGACATATCGGGCAAATGCAGAGATTTATATTACGAATACAGACACGGTCATAAGTTTTCAGGACGTTCAGCTCAGTGCTGCATTGACAGTGGACTATGAAGAGATTATTCGAAGCCGAACCGTTTTAAAAAAAGTAATAAAAGCGCAGAAGCTGGACCTGACCTATTCAGAACTGGGGAGACTGATTACTGTGGAGAATCCGGCGGATTCCCACTGCCTGAAAATATATGTGGAGACTTCGGATCCGAAGCGCTCGGTTTCTATTGCGAACAGTCTTGTCAAATATGGAACCGACCAGATATACCGTCTGGCCGGCAATGATGAACCGACCATTATTGATTATGCAGAAGAGGATGCGGTGGAAGAGATTCGGCCGGGTCTGAAAAAATACGTTGCGATGGGAGCCCTGGCAGGTGCATTTGTTCTTTGTGGTTTCATCGTGATGGGATTTCTTCTCGACACCTCATTAAAAACAGAGGAAGATATCGAGAAATATCTGGGATATACGGTTCTTGCCTCCATCCCGGAATACTCTGAAAAGAAAAAATCCGAAAAGAAAAAAACGGAAGAATAAAAGGAGGAGGAAAACATGCATAACAAAACGATTATACCGCAGATTTCTTCTCTTGATTTTCATACCAAAGAGGCAATTAATATTTTACGTGGAAATATTCAGATGGCCGGATACAATGTAAAGGTCATTGCTCTGACAAGTGCAAGGGCCAATGAAGGTAAGTCATCCTTATCTTTCCGTCTGGCAAAAAGTCTTGCCGGGCTCAATAAAAAAGTAGTGTATCTGGATTGTGATATCCGCAATTCCAAAACAAAAAAACGGTACCGGATTGTGGAGAAAACAGAAGGACTCAGTGAATATCTGTGCGGTCAGCAGCCGGTGGAAAACATCATTTATCCGACAGATGATCCCTGCTTTGATATTATTTTTTCCGGAAAATATGCGCCAAATCCCAGTGAGCTGCTTTCGGGAGAATTATTCCTGACCTTAATAAAAAGTCTGAAATCCCAATATGATTATGTGATCGTTGATACTCCTCCCGCCAATCTGGTCGTAGACTCTGTTCTTGTGGCAAAAAATTGCGATGCAACGATTATTGTTGTGGAAAGCGGGTTGACGGACCGCCGGGAAGCATTGCGGTTAAAAGGACTTCTGGAAAACGCAGAGATTAAGGTGCTGGGTGTCGTATTAAATAAGATTGAATTTGCGAAAAAGCGTTACGGCTACGGCAAATATGGATACAAAAAGTATGGCTACGGCAAATATGGTTATGGCAGTTATGGCTATGGCTACGAGGAATACATCAAGGAAACAGAGGAACACAGAAAGGCTGACAAAAATGAAAGTAAAAGCTAAAAAAACATATGGTATCTTACTCATAAGCATCCTGCTTGTTTTTCTGCTTCTGATAACCGGATGTTCCGCCGGTTCTTCACAGAAAAAAGACCTGTCCGACAGGGAGGAAAATACGACACAGATTGAGGAGTCGGATTATCACAACATAATCTATAAAGATAAAAAATATGTATACAATTCGCAGATTACTGCCGTTTTATATTCAGGTCTTGATTCGGACAGTGAATTAGTCACCTCCAATCGATATACCATAGCTCCGCGGGCGGATTCCATTGAATTAATTGTTCTTGACAATTATCACAAAGTAATTAGGGTACTGGCAATCAGCCGGGATACCATTACAGCAGTAGAACGATATACCATGAATGGGAATTCCAGAGGGAAATATGACACTCAGTTAGGCTATGCCTATGTATACGGAGACGGCGGAAAGGCCAGCTGCCTGAACCTGACACAGGCTGTTTCGGAAATGCTCGGCGGGGTTCCGATTCATGAATATGCGGTAACCAATAACGCAAGTGTGGTGGCATTAAATAATATGGTCGGAGGGATTACGGTAACGGTGCCGAACGATGACCTTATTGCAGATTATCCTGAATTAAAAAAGGGAGCAGTAGTAGCTCTGGACGATACAAATGTTGATGCATTTGTCAGATGGCGTGACACATCGATTCCTTATACCAATAATGGTCGTATGGAACGCCAGCAGGCCTTCAGTAGTGCCTTTCTTCAAAAGTTTAAAACATTAATTGAGAAGGATACAGAAGGAGTCTGGAATAAAATTGAGTCCATGAGTCCGTATATGGAGACAAGCATTACCAGAAATCAATACTTAAAGCTTGCTGAGCTGGTAAGTAATCTGACATTTTCGGAAGAGGATTATTACTATATTGATGGTGAGGATATTCAGGGTGAGCAGTATGATGAAGTACATCTGGATAAAGAAAGCCTTGAAAAAACCATTGTGGATTTATTTTATATTGAAGACGGGGAGGTAGAAAAATGAGGTCTCGAAAAAAGACGGCAGTTGCATTATTGGTATGTGTAATGTCTGTTCTCTGTATGGCAGGTAAGGTTTGTGCAGCTCCAAGTATTTCCGGTCTTCATGAGAATAAAAAGGAAGTCACCATCTCTCCGGAAAGTACGGATGGAACGAATACCGCATCCCTTTTATCGCAGGTGGGGATATATACCAATGAAGCAATCAGCGACCAGTATAAGATAAAAGATAAAGACGGGAATTTAATTCCGACAGATATGTCGAATATGATTGATATGGCAGCCAGTACCGTTACAGAGACGGATGAGAACGGCAAATCAATTGTAGATGAGATTCCTACGGTCACTGAAATTCTTTCCAATATCAGCCAGAATACTGTGGATGAATTTGAAAAGGAATATGGATACAATCCGGATAATCTGGATCAGCTGACCTATATGATGGATTTTAAATATATTTCCACAGATTACAGAGTGATTGCCGGAAAAAAGGTTACGATTGGAAACAAAGCAGAGGTTCTGGATAATGGAATGGTTCGGGCTTCCATCAATGGTGGTGAAATACTGAGGGCTTCTGACAAAGAAAATTTCCTGATTATTCAGGTGGACCCGGTTACGAAAAAGCTCTACTTTTTCCAAATGAAGGAATATGATGAGAAAACAGGAGATTATATTGCAGATTTCCCTTGCGTTGGGCCTTATATGATTACTCAGATTATGGAGCGGTAAGGAATATATCGGAAAAAGCACAAATTCAGCTTGAAAAATAAAAGAAAAACCAATAGAATATAACTGATATATAATGGAAGAAACTTAAGGAGGAGTTAAAAATGGGACGTTTAGAGGGAAAAGTTGCGATTATTACCGGAGGTAATTCCGGCGTTGGAGCTGCAACCGCTAAATTATTTGCGAAAGAAGGAGCGAAGGTAGTTATCAGCGCCCGAAGAGAGGCACAGCTTGAGGCCGTTGCTGCTGAGATTCGTGAAGCCGGTGGAGAAGTGCTTCCGGTTGTGACAGACATTTCCAAAAAAGGAGATGCAGACAAGCTGGTGGCAAAAGCGGTTGAGACTTACGGAGCACTGGATATTCTGATTAATAATGCAGGTGTTCTGGAACAGGGATTAAAGCCGATTGACCGTTTCAGTGATGAAGATTTAGACTGGATTCTTGAGATTAACCAGAAAGGAACCATGTACTGCATGCGTGCGGCAACTGCTCAGATGGCTAAAACAGGAAACGGTTCTGTTGTGAATGTGGCATCCATTGCCGGTGTCATGGGCTGCGGCGGAGCTGCTTATGTATCCTCAAAGGCAGCCATTATTGGTGTAACCCGTCATACGGCGCTTCGTTTTGCCGGAACAAACATCCGTTGTAATGCCGTTTGTCCGGGTACAATTGTGACACCGATGGTAGCTGGAACCGACCCTGCAACACTTGATATGGATATGATGGGACAGATGGCGAAGCATAGTGATATGAAGGTTTCACCGTGTATGCCGGAGGATGTGGCAAATATTCTTTTATTCCTGGCAAGTGATGAGTCCCGGGCAATTACCGGTCAGGCTCTTTGCACCGATTTTGGCGGAACATTATAAATCGCATTTCATTGGCGGCTCGCAAAAAAAGCGGGCCGTTTTTTTGTTTTATTCAAGAACGCCTCGGCGTTCTTGCTGCGAGATGCGCGTCATGCGTTAGCATGACAAATTTGAAAATTTCCGTAAATCATGAAGCATTTTGAACGACAGAAAAAATTAAGAAAATCGTAAATATAGTCACAAAAAAAGGGTTGATACCCGGGCGGCAGTCAGATATAATCTGATTTGGTCTGTTGTGCCAGGAAGAGGGTAAGTATAAAATGGAAAATAAGAAAAAGACATTATCATTAAATATATTAAGTCAGTATAAAAGTGAGATTTACGGACTCAGTATTTTGTGGATTATGCTTTTCCACAGTTATCTGAGTGATGTTTATTTTTTTAAGGATGAACCGGTACTAAGGTGTATTGGAAGAATTATTTGTTACGGTAATATGGGGGTGGAAGTATTTCTTCTTCTGTCAGGCGTGTGCCTGTATTTTTCCTATATAAAAAATCCGTCACCGGTTTCTTTTATGAAAAAAAGATTAGTGAGACTGATTCCCTCGGTGATTGTTATCCGGGGAGGGTTTTGGCTCTGGCAGTATTTCCAGGGAAAAATCACACTGTCCAGGGCGCTGTTTTCCATGACAACCCTAAGATTCTGGTTTACCGGTGATGGGGAGATATGGTTCATACCTCTGATTTTGCTTTGTTATGCGATGTATCCATATATTTACGGCTATCTCTTTGAAAAGGAAGAAGGAACGACCAGACGTTTTCTGCTGTTGTTTTTTGTAGTTGTCGGTTTTACTTTCCTGGCAAGAGCCAGTGACCCTTCTGACTATGCAAGAATAGAAATCGGTCTGACGAGAATCCCGGTTTTTCTTATCGGATGCTGGCTTGGAAAATATGTATATGAGAAAAAAGAAATTTCCCGCTGTTGGTGGCCAGTATTTGCAATCATGGCACTGCTTTGTTTTGTCGTACTGGAACAGGGGATTTTGGAAGATATTTACAAAAGGTATTTCTATATGGTTGGAGGAGTGAGCATGACATTCCTGTTTGCCGGATTTTCCGCCTGTGCAGGGAAGACCATTCGGAAGATTCTTACCTTTTTCGGAGGAATCTCTCTGGAGTTATATCTGGCTCACCTTATGGTGAGAAAGATGAATGTGGCAGGCCTGCTCTTTTCTTATGAACCCGGGCATACAAAAAAATATCTTCTTGTTCTTGTGATATCGGTGGGTGTTGCATGGGTGGCATCCAGGCTGATTGATTTTCTGAGAAAAAATGTTAGATTGAATAAAAAGAAGCTGTGATATACTATTACAGAATCTTTACATAAGTGCGATGAAAATTGACAAAATATAGTCGGCATGCTAGAATTTAAACAATTATAATACAGGAGGAATTCAATGTTTGCAGGTGTAGTACATGAGCAAAATGATATTAGATATGAACAGATTGAAGACCCAAAACCGGGTCGCGGAGAGGTAAAAATTAAGGTGAAGTACACCGGTATCTGCGGTTCTGATGTGCCGCGTGTGAACGGTACCGCCTGCCATTTTTTCCCGATGGTACTGGGACATGAGTTTTCGGGAATTGTTGTTGAAACAGGAGAAGACGTTACCCGTCTGAAAGCCGGAGACCGGGTGGCCGGAGTTCCGCTGGTGCCATGTATGAAGTGTGATGACTGTGCGAGAGGAGATTTTGCTCTGTGCAAACATTACAGCTTCATCGGTTCAAGACAGTACGGAAGTATGGCAGAATATGTGGTGGTACCGGAGAAGAATGCTTTTCCGTTTGATGAAGAGGTTTCCTTTAAGCAGGGAGCTCTGTTTGAGCCTTCCACAGTCTCTCTTCACGCACTTGATTGTGTAGAATACCGCGGCGGAAAAAATGTGGCGGTAATCGGATGCGGAACCATTGGACTGTTCGCAATTCAGTGGGCACGTATTTTTGGGGCATCCCGCCTGGTGGCAATCAACCGGAGCAAAGAGCGTCTTCCGCTGGCAAAGCGTATGGGCGCCACAGATGTTATCAGTACGTTGGATGAAGATTACTATGAACAGGCCATGGCCCTCACAGACGGTAAGGGCTTTGACTATATTTTTGATGCCACAGGTAATGCGGATATGATGAAAGAATCCTTCCGCCTGGCTGCGGCAAAGGCAAGGATTTGTATGATAGGAACTCCAAAGAAGGAGATGTCCTTTACAGTAAAAGAGTGGGAGTACATGAACCGTAAAGAGTTTACGCTGACAGGTTCCTGGATGTCCTACAGTGCGCCGTTCCCGGGAAGAGAATGGGAGCTCACGGCACATTATTTTAAAACCGGAGATTTAATTTACGATGATGCAATGATAGACAAGGAGATTCCGTTAAGCCATATCCCGGAGGCTTTTGAATTGTTTAAGCAATCCGGAGCGGTGAAAGGAAAGGTCCTCATCAACAGTGAAGAATAGGAGTTGAGAAAATGGAACGCGATGCCATAAATGAGATGATATTTAAAAGAAATATGGGGATTCACTGTGGAATTCCTTCTTTTTGTACTGCCAACAGTCTGGTAATTGAAGCCTGCCTGCAGCAGGGAAAACGATTCGGTGATGATATTCTTATTGAAGGAACCGCAAATCAGGTCAATCAGTTCGGCGGTTATACCGGTATGACACCGGAGGATTTTAAACAGCATATTTTTGAACTGGCAGACAAAGTTGGATTCCCGAAGGAGCGAATTATTCTCGGCGGGGACCATCTCGGACCACTGACCTGGTTTCAGGAGCCGGAAGAGACAGCCATGAAGAAGGCAGAGGATCTGGTAAGGTCTTATGTACTTG
>JALEIY010000163.1 GCA_022769785.1 Eubacterium sp. | reverse complement strand
CTGTTGCGCCAAGCAGACCAACTTTTAATTTCTGTTCCATTTTATCACCTTTCTTTAAACAGGCTTTGCGCGCAATAACGCAAAGCCTTTGTGTTTCTTCCTGAGAATTATTTGACAACACGAACCTTTAATACACCATCGATTGCCGCAATCTCTGAAGCTGCAATCTCAGTCACATCAGAGTCAACATCAAAAATCGCATAGGAGTAATCTCCTTTCGTCTTGTTGCTCATTTCTGTGATGTTAATATTGTCTTTCGCAAACACGCCGGTAAAGCGGGAAAGCATGTTCGGAATATTTCTGTGAAGAATCGCAATACGACCCTTTGTCTGGCATACACCAAGCTCTGTGTTTGGGAAATTCACGGAATTACGGATATTTCCGTTTTCCAGATAATCCTTCAGCTGTTCCACTGCCATCATTGCACAATTATCTTCGGATTCTTCGGTTGATGCACCCAAATGAGGGAAAGCGATAACACCTTCCACATCAACAACCTTCGGAGTCGGGAAGTCTGTCACATAATGACGAAGTTTTCCGTTTTCCAGTGCCTCCACAACGGCATCTTCATCCACAAGACCATTTCTGGCAAAATTAAGAATCACTGCGGTAGGTTTCATTTTCGCAATTCCTTCTTTGCTAATCATATTTCTTGTGGCATCCATTAACGGAACATGAACAGTGATAAAATCGCAGTTTTCATAAATTTCATCCGCAGAGGATACATGATGTACTGCCCGGGAAAGATTCCATGCGTTTTTCAGGGAAAGATATGGGTCATATCCATATACTTCCATTCCCAGATCTTTTGCCACATTGGCAACAAGAACACCAATGGCTCCCAGACCGATTACACCGATTTTTTTGTTCTGGATTTCAGTACCGGCAAAAGCTTTTTTTGCTTTTTCCATAGATTTTGTGATATTTTCATCACCTTTGTTTTCCGCAACCCATTTATTTCCCCCAATCAGGTCACGAGAAGCCATAAGCATACCTGCAATTACAAGCTCCTTTACACCATTTGCATTTGCTCCCGGTGTGTTGAAAACAACAATACCCTTCTCCGCATATTCTTTTACCGGAATATTGTTTACTCCGGCACCTGCTCTGGCTACTGCCAGCAGGTTCGGTACTTCCTGCATATCATGCATGGCAGCGCTTCTTACCAGCACTGCGTCCGCATCCTGAAGTTCTTCTGTTACTGCATAATTTTCATCGAAAATAGAAAGTCCGCATTCTGCGATTGGATTTAAACATTTGTACTGAAACATGATAAACTCCTTAATTATTTATTATTATTTATTATTATTTATTAGAAAGATCTTCTTCGGAAAATGCCTCACTGATAGAAGCTCCCGGTGCCACCATAGGCCAGACCTTTTCATCACTGTCAATATAGCAATCAATCAGGTACGGTTCTCCCGATGCCAGTGCTTTTGCGAAAGCGTCTTCAAACTCTTTTATATTGGTTACACGGCAGGCCTGTGCCCCCATAGCCTCTGCCAGCTTTACAAAATCAACCTTGTCCGTAAGGGTTGTGGAGGAATAGCGTTTTTCATAGAAAAGGGTCTGCCACTGACGTACCATTCCAAGTACATGATTGTTGATTACGACCTCAAATACCGGAATATCTGATCTGGTAGCTGTCGCAATTTCATTCATATTCATACGGAAGCATCCGTCACCGGCAATGTTTACCACTACTTTATCCGGACAGCCTGTTTTTGCACCGATGGCAGCTCCAAGGCCATAACCCATGGTTCCCAGTCCGCCGGAGGTGAGGAACTGTCCCGGCATTTTGTATTTATAAAACTGCGCCGCCCACATCTGATGCTGTCCAACCTCTGTGGTAATAATCGCATCTCCTTTTGTCATCTCATAAATCTTTTCGATGACTCCGGGACCGGATAAATTCTCCTGATGATAGGTAAGCGGATACTTTTCCTTCATTTCCTGAATATGGGCAATCCATTCCGGATGCTGTTTTTCTTTAACCCTCTTGATAAAGATGGATAACACAGCACGAACATCACCGACGATAGCGGTATCAACCAGAATATTTTTGTTAATCTCCGCCCGGTCAATGTCTATCTGAATTATTTTCGCATTTTTTGCAAATGTTTTGGCATTACCATAAACACGGTCACTAAAACGGCAGCCGATGGCAATCAAAAGGTCTGCCTCGGACACTCCGATATTTGAAGTTTTTGTGCCATGCATTCCAAGCATTCCGGTATAAAGAGGGTCTTCTCCCGGAAAAACACCTTTGCCCATGAGGGTATCACAGACCGGTGCGTTAATTTTCTGAACAAATTCTCTTACTTCTTTATAAGCTCCGGATAAGGTACATCCACCACCCAGAAGAACGAAAGGTCTTTTGGATGCTTCAATCATTTCCGCAGCCGTTTTCAGGCTTTTCTCCTGAATCGTGTCACAGACCGGATAAATGGTCTGCGGCTCTACGGACTTATAATAAGCTTTTGCCGCAGTCACGTCTTTTGTGATATCAATCAGAACCGGGCCTTTTCGTCCGGACTGCGCAATACGGAAGGCATCACGGATGGTCTCCGCCAGCTTATCAATATCCTTCACAATATAATTATGTTTTGTAATCGGCATCGTGACACCCTTAATGTCAATCTCCTGGAAGGAATCCTTTCCCAGAAGACTGACACCCACGTTTGCCGTAATTGCCACTACCGGAATCGAGTCCATATAAGCGGTGGCAAGGCCGGTCACCAGATTGGTGGCTCCCGGTCCCGAGGTAGCCAGACAGACACCTACTTTTCCCGTAGCTCTGGCATAACCGTCAGCCGCATGGGAAGCTCCCTGTTCATGGGAGGTAAGAATGTGTCTGATTTCATCACTGTGTTTATATAATTCATCGTAAATGTTCAGAATTGCACCACCGGGATATCCGAAAACCGTATCCACTCCCTGTTCTTTGAGACATTCGATTACAATTTCTGAACCAGTCAGAATCTGTTTCATTTGTTTCAACCCTTTCGTTTTTACTGAAGCTGTTCCAAATCAAGAACTGCTCCCCGGTTTCCGGAGGTTACAAGTGCTGCATAACGACGCAGATAACCTTCATTAATCCGAGGTTCTCTCGGCTGCCATTTAGCTTTTCTGGCTGCCATTTCTTCCTCACTGATGTCAACATTTAAGCTGTTGTTCGGAATATCAATCTTAATGATGTCGCCTTCCTCTACCAGTGCAATCGGTCCGCCTACTGCAGCTTCCGGAGATACGTGACCGATAGAAGCTCCTCTGGATGCTCCGGAGAAACGTCCATCTGTGATAAGAGCTACAGAATCGCCCAGTCCCATTCCGGCAATCGCAGAAGTCGGATTAAGCATTTCTCTCATTCCAGGGCCGCCTTTCGGTCCTTCATAGCGGATTACAACCACATCACCCGGTACGATTTTTCCGCCTTTAATTGCGGCAATCGCATCTTCTTCACAATCAAATACACGAGCAGGTCCTTCATGTACCATCATTTCCGGTACAACCGCAGACTGTTTTACAATTCCGGTATCCGGTGCCAGATTACCTTTTAATACGGCAATTCCACCCTGTTCCATATATGGATTGTCAATCGGACGGATGACTTCCGGATTACGGTTATATACATGGGCAATGTTTTCTCCCACAGTTTTTCCTGTTACTGTCATTTCGTCTTCATTTAAAAGACCTTTTTTGCTGAGCTCATTCATTACGGCATACACACCGCCGGCAGCATTCAGGTCTTCCATATAGGTTGGACCAGCCGGTGCAAGATGACACAGGTTTGGTGTTCTTCTGCTTACTTCATTTGCAATATCCATATTTAACTCTACGCCGGCCTCATGGGCGATAGCCGGAAGATGAAGCATGGTATTGGTGGAACATCCAAGGGCCATATCCACTGTCATACAGTTCATAAATGCTTTTTCTGTCATAATATCACTTGGGCGGATATTTTTCTCGAGCATCTCCATTACTTTCATTCCGGCATGTTTTGCCAGACGGATTCTTTCGGAATATACGGCTGGAATGGTGCCGTTACCCTGAAGTCCCATACCCAGAACCTCTGTCATACAGTTCATGGAATTGGCTGTATACATTCCGGAACAGGAGCCACAGGTAGGACATACGTTATTTACATATTCTTCTACTTTTTCCGCTGTCATCTTTCCTGCTTCATAAGCGCCTACTGCTTCAAACATGGAAGAAAGACTTCTCTTCTTTCCGTCCACACGGCCTGCCATCATTGGGCCACCGCTGACAAATACGGTCGGCACATTAATTCTTGCCGCTGCCATTAAAAGGCCCGGTACGTTTTTGTCACAGTTCGGAATCATTACGAGAGCGTCAAACTGATGTGCTTTTGCCATACATTCTGTGGAGTCGGCAATGAGTTCTCTTGTTACCAGAGAGTATTTCATACCGGTGTGTCCCATGGCAATACCGTCACATACTGCAATTGCAGGAAATACAACCGGTGTTCCTCCTGCCATGGCAACTCCCATTTTTACAGCCTCTGTAATTTTATCCAGATTGATATGTCCCGGAACAATTTCATTAAAAGAGCTGACAATACCTACCAGCGGACGTTCCATTTCTTCATTTGTATAACCTGCCGCATGAAACAGAGAACGATGCGGTGCCTGCTGCATTCCTTTCTTTACCTGATCACTTTTCATGTTTACCTCCATTTTATCCATTTATATATTCATCAAATTAATATTGTTTTCAGATTCGCGCTGCGATGAGGTCGCCCATTTCTGTGGTGGAGCACTGTGTCATTCCTTCGGACATGATATCTACGGTACGGTATCCTTCTTTTAATACCTGTTTTACTGCAGCTTCCACTGCGTCTGCCGCCTCATCCATATTTAAGGAATAGCGAAGAAGCATGGCCGCAGAAAGAATCGTCGCAATCGGATTGGCCAGATTTTTTCCGGCAATATCCGGTGCAGATCCGTGACTTGGCTCATAAAGTCCAAAGCTTCCTTCTTTTAAGCTGGCGGAGGACAGCATACCGATAGAACCGGTTACCATACTGGCTTCATCGGATAAAATATCTCCAAACATATTTTCTGTTAAAATCACATCAAACTGTTTCGGATCTCTTACGAGCTGCATGGCACAGTTATCTACCAGCATATGATTCAGTTCCACCTCAGGATAATCCTCTGCCACTTCATTGACAACCTTTCTCCAGAGACGGGAGCTGTCAAGCACATTTGCCTTATCCACGCTGGTCACTTTTTTCCGTCTCTTCATGGCAATATCAAAGCCCCGTATGGCAATTCTTCGAATCTCTTCTTCATTGTATGTAAGAGTATCAACTGCGGTAAGCAGTCCATTTTCCTCTGTTGTCTTTCTGTCACCGAAATAAAGACCTCCGGTCAGTTCCCTCATTACCACGAGGTCAAATCCGTCACCGATAATTTCTTCTTTTAAAGGACAGGCATCCTTTAATTCTTCATATAAATAAGCCGGTCTCATATTGGCAAATAATCCAAGACCCTTCCGAATAGCCAAAAGCCCTGCCTCCGGTCTTAAATTCGCCGGGAGCTTGTACCATGGGGATGTTGTGGTATCTCCTCCTATGGAGCCCATTAATACTGCATCGCATTCTTTTGCTGCAGCCAGTGCCTCTTTTGTCAGCGGCTCTCCATGAACATCTATGGATGCTCCGCCGAGCAGAATCTCTGTATATTCAAATTCCTGTGAATATTTTTCTGATACCTTCTGAAGAACCTTTAATGCTTCTCCGACAATCTCCGGTCCGATTCCATCGCCTCGGATTACACCGATTTTAAATGCCATTTTTTTCACCCTTTCTATCTCAATCCGTCTATGTATCACTTTACCGGTTTTATGCTTTACATTCCCGGGTTTATAGACATTCACAATTTAATATCATATCTCATTTTTTTCTTATAATCAATAATTTTTGAAGGATTTTCACCTATAAATTGTAATAATTCCTTTTTATTATTCATTTTTTTAATTTTGCTCCAGTTTTTTCTCAATTTGTGAAAGAAAACCTTCCCAGGCTTTCTCGTGCTTTACATAATAAAGAGGACAAAGCTTTCCTGTAACATCATAATGTCTTATGACATCCGAGGAATCCAGACCATAGGATTTACAAAGCCAGGAACAGAGCTGCAAAACAGATGCTGTTGTTTTTTTGTTAAACTTCCCATCTTTTTGGGGATGACAGCATTCGATGGAAATCGTGTCACCGTTCCTCTGATTGGAAGCATAGGATATCTCATCCAGAGGGATACACTGTATGATTTCTCCTTCCAGGCCTACCACAAAATGACTGCTCGCCTTGGTACTGTGTGTATTTTTCAGATTGTCAAAATAATCTCTGTTTTCTTTTGCCGTAGAACCGGGATTTGCCACATAATGAACCACAATTCCTTTTACTTTTTTCAATAGAATACCACTTCGGCTGTACTCATTTTTTTCTATGTAATCCTGTATAATCTCCGGTCTTCCGCAGGGTCCTTCCTGTGCCTTTAAAGTCTTTTCTCCTCCATCCTGCATAAGCTCCGAAACTTCTTCATTTTTTATCCCATCAGCCGAAGGATAGGTTATGAGAGTATTTTTCAACAGTAAAATGGTAAGAATCAGAAAAATTCCTGTCACTGTGATTTGAAAACCTTCTTTTGCAGAAAGAGGCGTCGGATATTTCTTCTTTTTCTTTTTTCCGGAAAAAAACAGACTTTTTTTCTTTTTTTTCTTCATGTTTTTTGTCCTGTCCTGCCTTATTCAAGAACACCCCGGCGTTCTTGCTGCGAGATAGCGTCATGCGTTGGCATGACAAAATTCTAATGCCCATCTTACGCAATCCCCCAGAGGGTTTTTATCTCGTGGTGTAAGACTCCCACGATATAAAAAACAGGCTGCCCACATCTCCCCTTTGTTTATCCGGGAAACTGTCTGGACAGCCTGTCTGTGAAACCTGTTATTCTACACTGTAGTTTGGAGCTTCTTTTGTAATATGGATATCATGAGGGTGACTTTCTTTCAGGGATGCGGCAGAAATCTTAACAAACCGTCCCTTCTGTTTCAGTTCTTCAATATTTGCTGCACCGCAATATCCCATACCAGAACGAAGACCTCCGATAAGCTGGAAGATGGTATCTTCCACTCTTCCTTTATAAGCAACTCTTCCTTCTACACCTTCCGGAACAAGCTTTTTCGCATTTTCCTGGAAGTAGCGGTCTTTACTGCCGTTTTCCATGGCAGCGAGAGATCCCATACCGCGATAAACCTTATACTTTCTTCCCTGATATAACTCGAAGCTTCCCGGGCTTTCGTCACAGCCTGCAAGGAGTCCGCCAAGCATTACTACGTTTGCACCTGCAGCGATAGCTTTTGTAATATCTCCGGAGAACTTCACACCACCATCAGCAATAATCGGAATACCATATTTATCTGCCATCTCGTAGCAGTCCATAACAGCTGTAATCTGTGGTACACCGATACCTGCTACGATTCGTGTTGTACAAATGGAACCAGGGCCGATACCAACCTTCACCGCATCCACACCACACTCAATCAGGGTTTTTGTTGCTTCTGCTGTTGCCACATTACCGGCAATTACCTGAAGGTCCGGATATTTTTCCTTAACCATACGGAAGGTTCTCAATACGTTGCTGGAATGTCCATGGGCAGTGTCAATAACGATGACATCGACATGGGAGTTTACCAGGGCATCCACACGTTTTAAAATGTCCGGAGTACATCCGACTGCCGCTCCACAAAGCAGGCGTCCGTTTGCATCCTTGGCAGATTCCGGATAACGAATCTGTTTCTCAATATCTTTAATGGTAATCAGACCTTTTAAGTTGTAGTTTTCATCAACAATCGGAAGCTTTTCCTTTCTTGCTTTTCCAAGAATCTGTTTTGCCTCCTCAAGGGTAATTCCTTCTCTTGCCGTTACCAGTCCATCTGCTTCGGATGTCATGCTTTCTCTGATTTTTTTATCGAAATTAGTCTCAAACTTTAAATCACGATTGGTAATGATACCAACCAGTCTTCCGTTTTCTGTTACCGGAACACCGGAAATATGGAACTTGGCCATAAGCTCTTCGGCTTCACGAAGTGTGTGGTCTGGAGAAAGATAAAATGGATCTGTAATAACACCATTCTCTGAACGTTTTACTTTATCTACTTCCTCTGCCTGCTGCTCAATGGACATATTCTTATGAATGATACCAATACCTCCCTGACGGGCCATGGCAATCGCCATACGGTATTCGGTTACAGTATCCATGCTGGCACTCATTAACGGTATATTCAGCCGGATTTTATTTGTAAGCTTTGTACCAAGGTCTACTTCATTCGGGATTACTTCTGAATAACCCGGCACCAATAAAACGTCATCAAATGTGATTCCCTCACCAATGATTTTTCCCATGTCAAACTCCCTTTCTGCCTTTTGCTTATAAATTTGTTTTTTAACGATTTTCTTTTTTAAAAAAATCTAAATTATCTTTTTCTTTTTTACAATAGAAACGTGATATTAGTTAGATATGTTAGCAAAGAAATCTAATTTTGTCAACGTGACAAATCTACTTTTTTTTGTCTGAATTTTCTCTTTTTCTTATTAAAATTCACAGTTTTTTCTTTTCGTCTTTCTTATGCCTTCGTGCAAATGGACTGCGCACAAATAAAAGAGAAAAAGAAAGGGAGCCTTCCCGGAAAATGCATGGCATTCCGGGATTTTCCCCTTCTTATCTTTACTATATTATTCTTCTTTTCCCATCAGTTTGGCATCAATAGCCGCTGCAGCACGTTTTCCTGCTCCCATGGCAAGAATAACCGTAGCAGCACCGGTTACTGTATCGCCACCGGCATATACGTTTTCTTTGGATGATTCCATAGTTTCTTCATTAACAATGATTCCGCCCCATCTCTGGCAATCAAGTCCCGGTGTAGTCTGACGAATCAGAGGATTCGGGCTCTGTCCGATGGCAATAACTACGGTCTCCACGTCAATGACATAATTGGAGCCTTCCACAGGCACAGGGCTTCTTCTTCCGGAAGCATCCGGTTCACCAAGTTCCTGTTTTACAACTTCCATTCCTTTTACCCAGCCGTTTTCATCACCGAGGATGGCTGCCGGATTATTCAGGAAACGGAAAATAATGCCTTCTTCTTTTGCATGATGAAGCTCTTCCAGACGTGCCGGTGCTTCTTCCTCACTTCTTCTGTATACGATGTAAACCTCTTCTGCGCCAAGACGTTTTGCGGTTCTTGCAGCATCCATGGCAACGTTACCGGCACCAACAACTGCCACACGTTTTCCGATCTTAACCGGTGTAGGTGTTTCCGGGAATTTGTATCCTTTCATAAGGTTTACACGGGTAAGGAACTCATTGGCAGAATATACACCAAGAAGGTTCTCTCCCGGAATATTTAAAAATCTTGGCAGACCGGCTCCGCTTCCTACAAAGACTGCTTCATAACCGTCTTCCATCAGCTCATCGATGGTCACAGATCTTCCGACGATAACGTTCGTCTCAATCTTAACACCAAGATCTTCTACATTTTTAATCTCTTTTGCCACCAGAGACTTCGGCAGACGGAACTCCGGAATACCATAGCTTAACACACCACCTGCTTTATGAAGTGCTTCAAATACAGTGACATCGTAGCCTTTTTTGATTAATTCTCCGGCACAGGTAATTCCGGATGGACCGGAGCCTACTACTGCTACCTTTTTGCCGTTTTTCTTAATCTCGGTCTGAACAGGAACTGCATTTGCCATATGATAATCTGCCACAAAACGTTCCATACGGCCGATACCAACAGGCTCACCCTTAATACCACGGACACATTTTCCTTCGCACTGATTTTCCTGCGGACATACACGGCCACAGATGGCAGGAAGCGCATTTTCACTGGTGATTACTTCATATGCGCCCTCGAAATCTCCCTCGGCAACCTTTTCGATAAACTCAGGAATCGGTACATTTACCGGACATCCGCCTACACATGGCTTATTTTTGCAGTTTAAGCATCTGGTTGCTTCTTCCATTGCCATCTCTGCAGTATATCCCAATGCAACTTCATCAAAATTTTTATTTCTTACGTCCGGTTTCTGTTCCGGCATCGGAACTTTTGTCAGACTCATATTTTTCTTTACCATATTAGTTTGCTCCCCTTCCAATTCTGCACTGATGTTCTTCTTCTTTAAACAGCCCCTGTCTCTTCATACATTCGTCGAAATCAACCTTGAAGCCATCAAAATCAGGTCCGTCTACGCAGGCAAATTTTGTCTCGCCGCCAACGGTTACACGACAGCCGCCGCACATTCCTGTTCCATCAATCATGACCGGATTCAGAGAAACCATGGTATGAAGACCAATCGGCTGTGTTACCTTCACAACATTCTTCATCATAATCAGCGGTCCGATTGCGATACATTCATCATAAACCTCACCTTTATCCAGAAGATCCTGAAGTACAGTTGTTACAAAACCTTTTGTTCCAAGGCTTCCGTCGTCTGTAGCAATATAAACATTGTCACAGAACTCTGCAAACTGTTCTGCCAGAAGAACGAATTCTGCACTCTTTCCACCAATAATCACGTCAACCTTTGTGCCAAGCTGTGCCAGCTTGCGAAGCTGCGGATAAAGAGGAGCCGCACCAACACCTCCGGCAACACCGATTACTTTATGTTCTTTCTTTTCAAGGGCAGCAGGAACACCGAGAGGACCTACAAAATCCTCAACATAATCGCCTTCTTCTTTCTTGCTTAAAAGCTCGGTAGAGTATCCAACTACCTGATAAATAATTGTCACAGTTTCCTTCTCTCTGTCATAATCCGCAATGGTAAGAGGAATTCTCTCGCCGTCTTCGTCCACACGAATAATAATGAACTGTCCCGGTTCACATTTTCTTGCCACGAAAG
This sequence comes from Eubacterium sp., assembly GCA_022769785.1. Lineage (GTDB taxonomy): Bacteria > Bacillota > Clostridia > Lachnospirales > Lachnospiraceae > Anaerobutyricum. The sequence continues at coordinate 2,114 of JALEIY010000163.1, read as the reverse complement.
GAGCGTGAATCTCCATCAGTTCGACGGCATTATTTAATGTCTTTTTTTTAACAATCTTGTACATACGCACTACACCTCTCTATTATTTTATACCCTCCAAGAAGGACAGAAATTCCCCTTCCTGTCCTTTCTATGGTAGAGTATCATGAACATTTAAAAAAAACAAGTATTAGTATGTTTTTATTTATTAAATGTTATTTTTTCGGCTTAAAGGAACTCTTCAGAGAAACAATCCGGTTAAATACGAGATGCTCCCCTGTACTGTCTTTGGCATCGCAGCAGAAATATCCGTTTCTTACAAACTGGTAGCTGTCGTATGCCTTACTTCCTTTCAGGGAAGCCTCAAGCTTACAGTCTTTTAATACAGTAAGGGAGTTCGGATTGAGATTCAGGCTGCCATCCTCATTATAAACACCTTTTTCTTCGTCAACAATATTCTCATAAAGACGAACCTCGGCATCCACATGCTCTGCGGCACATACCCAGTGAATGGTTCCTTTTACTTTTCTTCCGGTAAATCCGCTTCCACTCTTTGTCTCCGGGTCATAGGTACAGTAAATCTCTGTTACATTTCCGTTTTCATCGGTTTTGTAATCGGTACAGGTCACGAAATAAGCGTTCATCAGACGCACTTCGTTTCCCGGATACAGACGGAAATATTTCTTCGGAGGATCAATCATAAAATCCTCTCTTTCGATGTACAGTTCTCTTCCGAAAGCAACCTTTCTTGTTCCCAGCTCTTCATTTTCTTTATTATTTTCCACATCCAGATATTCAATCTGTCCTTCCGGATAGTTGGTAATAATTACCTTCACCGGATCAAGAACAGCCATCACACGGGATTTTTTTAATTTCAAATCATCGCGAATACAGAACTCCAGCATTGCATAATCCACAGAGCTCTGTGCCTTGGAAACGCCGGCCAGCTCAATAAAATTCCGGATAGACTCCGGAGTAAAGCCTCTTCTTCTTAATGCGGCAATGGATACCAGACGAGGGTCATCCCAACCGTCTACAATGCCTTCTTCCACCAGTTTTTTGATGTATCGTTTTCCTGTAATCACGTTGGTAAGATACATTTTCGCAAACTCAATCTGTCTTGGCGGGTTCTCAAATCCCACTTCACGAACAACCCAGTCATAAAGAGGTCTGTGATCTTCAAACTCCAGGGTACAGATGGAATGAGTTACCCCTTCAATAGCATCCTCAATCGGATGCGCAAAGTCATACATCGGATAAATGCACCAGCGGTCTCCCGTATTGTGGTGTGTCATGTGTGCCACACGATACAGAATCGGGTCTCTCATATTAATATTACCGGATGCCATATCTATTTTCGCACGGAGAACCTTTTCTCCGTCTTTAAACTCACCGTTTTTCATTTTTTCGAAGAGTTCCAGATTCTCCCCAACGGAACGGTTCCGGTACGGACTTTCTTTTCCCGGTTCCTTTAAGGTTCCCCGGTACTCCCGAATCTCATCCGCAGATAAATCACAGACGTAAGCTTTTCCTTTCTTAATGAGCGTAACCGCTGCTTCATACATCTGTTCAAAATAGTCTGAGGCAAAGAAAAGACGATCCTCATAGTCCGCACCAAGCCAGTTCACGTCTGCTTTGATGGACTCTACAAACTCCATCTTCTCCTTGGTCGGATTCGTATCGTCGAATCTCAGATTAAACTTGCCGTTATATTTTTCCGCCAGACCATAATTTAATAAAATAGACTTTGCATGGCCGATATGAAGATAACCGTTCGGCTCCGGCGGAAACCGTGTCATCACATGATCGTATACTCCCTCTGCAAGGTCTTTATCAATCGCCATCTCAATAAAATTTTTCGATACTTTTTCCTTTTCTTCCATGTTGCCCTCCTATATTGATGCAGGAAATCTCCTCTCACCTGCCCTTTATCATATCATACTTGGAAATCCGGTACAAGTAAAAATGACTCTCCGCCGGAAAGTCATAAAAAAGTTGACACAATTTATGTTGTGCCAACTGCATCCAAAGGTGTTACCGGTCTGTTTCCAGATAGAAATAGGTGTTGTCCCCGATAGTTCCATAAGTCTCATATCCACTCAGGTAATCATAATCCGAGGAACGAAAATATAATA
>JALEIY010000016.1 GCA_022769785.1 Eubacterium sp. | reverse complement strand
CTTCCTGACCGATTCTCCCAAAGGCATACTGACGATTGGTCAAAAGCAACTCACGATAACGCCCTTCCCCGATGACCGGATACTCTTTTCTGCACCTTCCCAGGAATTTCAAATAATCCGGCAGCCATGGCAACGGAGGGTTCTTCTCCATCTCCTCCAGGTCCAGACACGGCCGAAGTGCCGGATCTCCTCCGTCTGCTTTTCTTCCTTCTATCCCCCACTCTGATCCGTAATAAATAGAAGGAAGTCCCGGAAGCGTATACAGCAGAGTATACACGGGTTTTAAGTGATCTTTCGTATTCAATTTAGACACAATACGGTCTACATCATGATTATCCACAAAAGAATAAAGTATCCTTCCGCGATAAATTCCGCCATTCTCATCAAACTGTCTGCGAATCGTATGTGCTATCTCAAAATAATTATGATCATTATGCCCGGAATAAAGCCCCTTATGAAGCTCATAATTCGTCACAGAATGCAACATGTCCGGATTGGCCCAGCGGGCATAATCTCCATGAATGACTTCTCCCATCAGCCAGAAATCCTCTTTTTCCTGCTTTGTGAGATATCTCATTTCTTTCATGAAATCAAAATCCAGACAGTCCGCGCAGTCAAGCCGGATACCATCAATATCAAACTCGCGGATCCAGAAACGGATTACATCAAAAAGATAGTCCTTGACCTGCTGATTTCTCAGGTTGAGATTCACCAGTTCAAAACAGTTTCTCCATGCCTCATATCCAAACCCGTCATTATACGGAGTATTCCATCCAAAATTAATTCCCTTGTACCAGTCACGATAGGGAGAATTTTCTCTGTTCTTTCTGATATCTTCAAATGCAAAAAACTTTCTCCCCGTATGATTGAAGACCCCGTCCACCACGATCCTGAGGCCAAGCTCATGAGCCTGCTGTACAAATTGCCTGAAATCCTCATTATCACCAAGTCTTCGATCAACCACTTTATAGTCGCGTGTATCATAGCCATGAGTCGTAGACTCAAACAGCGGCCCAATATAAATGGCTGTACATCCAAGATCACAAATATGGGGCAGCCACTGTTTCAATTCATCAAAACGATGTACCATTTTTTCTTCCTTATTCTCATAAGGTGCGCCGCTCATACCAAGTGGATACATATGATAAAAAACGGCATTTTCATACCAAAAACTCATGAAAGGATCTCCTTATATAAAAAATTTGAGGGCTTCGCCCTATAAAATTGTAATCTGACAAAAATGTCTGCAAGCAGCCATTTTGTCATCTTCCAATTTTGCACGGCTCATTGCCTACGTGAATATCCCATACATATACTGGTTGATGAGGGAGGTGATTTGGGCGTCGGTGATCTTTTCTTTATGGTCGGGGTCTGTTTCACTGTGCAGAAGTAGAAAATGGTTGACGGTTCCGCTGAAGCCGATTGCGAACTGCCGCTCTCTGCCATTCATGTTGCCCAGTAATCCGGCATACCTGTGAAATACTTCCACGATCGTCTCATAAAACTCCGTCACAAACGGCTTGACCACCTGATATGCCTCATTCTCACGGGCCGAATAAAAAAGTGACATCATCAACATATAAAATTCCCTGTCACTCTCGAAAAAATCACAGTTTACCTTTCCCAGCCGGTAAAGAACATCTCTGATATCTCCGCCCTGCTCTATGGCACGCTTCACAGCTACTCTGAGTTCTTCATATTTTACTTCCATCAATGTCCTCAGCACACCGAGCTTACTTCCGAAATAGTAATACAGAGTCGGTTTTGTCAGTCCTGCCCGTTCCACGATCTCCTGAACGCCGACTGCATCATAGCCTCTGGCACAAAATAATTCTTTCGCACACTGTAGTAAAAGCGTTCGATTATCCATAAAGCACCTCCCTCCGATGCCATACAAATACTGTCTTTTCTCTTATCTAATGGCGATTATACCGTTCGGTATATAAATTGTCAACGGGTATTCTGCGAAAAAAATCTACTTTCTTTCAAAATGCTGATAATCCTTCGGATTATTCCAGCTTCCTCCCCAGGTAAAACCATATTCTGTAAATAACTGATAACAGAGGTCATCTTCTGTAATCATGTGCTCTTTCTTGTCACCTCGATCCAGATATTTTTCATCACCATCATGATACCATACTGCTTCACCATCTGAAAACTCGAAATAAGGATTCTGACGCGGATTAATATCGACAGCACATCCAAGAGCATGATTTGACAGGCTTTTTCCGCTGGTAGTCATTCGATAACAGAATGCCGAAGTATTGTTTGCCTCAACAGATGCAGTATCTGTCAAAGCCCCGTCACCTGTCCAAAACTCATCGATTAGTTTTACCGAAGCAATCTCATATTCAGCATCATATAATTTTCGGAAGATATCCAGACAATCTTCTGCTATAGAAGCGTTCACAATCAATTCGCCTTTTTGTATCTCGTGTTCGAAATCATAATATAAAATAATCAGATATCTGAGATCCTCCAATGATATATCATCATTCTCCTGATAAGATTTTCCTGCAATTCGTTTATAAATCTTTCCATCCCTTTGAATTTTCTCCATTATAAACTGATCATCTTCTGACGCAGTCTCTGAAAACAGCTCTGATTTTGCTGTCTCTTCTTCTCTGACTTCATAATATGCAGTATTTTCCTCAGCTCTCACGGTCTGGCCGTTATATCCTGCATTCACCCAGAGAATCATCCCCAGACCCACATGTGATAAAAGTTTTGTTTTCAAACTATCTCTCCTGCAATTAATTTTAAGAAAAAAGCTGCCATGCATCCACAGCAGCTCTTTTCATGACTATTTCATATATTCTATACCGGCTGTCTCCTCCAAAAAAATTATACCCAACCCATTACTTTATTGTAGGTCTTTTCTGTTATCTTACTTGCTTTCTTGTTTGTCAGCTTCATCCGGTAATAAGTGGTTATGAAATCTCCATCTTTATTTTCTTTTGATATACTGTAATAAATATAATTATTATCTACTGTGCCAAAGTCGTAACCTTCTCCCAGCTTGGTAAATAATTTAATAGAACCGGATCCATTTATCGCACATCTGTAAATCTTCGTAGCTTTTTCCGAATATACAGGACAATAAACATATTTCTGTGTAAGCCAGAGTAAAATTGCATTTTCTGATGATGATTTCTTAATTGTATGCTTTTTGATAACTTTGGATAGTTTACAGTCATAAATCTGAACCGTTATCTTACTGTTCGTCACAGAATCCATACAGATGTATCTGTCTCCTCCTGTCAAAGACACCGGAAAAACATTTTTCACCAATGTTTTTGTCTTCTTTGTCTTGACAGAATAACTGCTTAGCGTATAACCATTGCTCGTAGGAACATTGTAATAAATCTGATCATTATAGTAATTTACCAGATACATTTCCCGTCCGGATATCACGGCATCTTTTTTTCTGTTCTTTCCGTTTACACCGACTTCATAAAGCGTATGTTTTTTTAAACTGTCATCGTTTACATAATAAACTTTGACCCCATTTGTTAAAATACTGCCGGAACTGTCCGACTGTTTAGGTGTGGCAAGCAAAGTTCCAGTCTTTGCTGTCGCTGATTTGGATGCAAAAAGCTGATTTCCCTTACCCTCTTTCCATTGACTCCAGAAATAATAACTTCCGACTTTTGTCTTTACGCCATTTTGCCCGATACTGACATTTACCAGCTGGTAATTCGCCGCCTCCGCCTTCACCGGCAGGATAGCCAGCACCATCAATACGACCATCACACTGGCACATCTCTTCAAATACTTTAAAATCTGTTTCATAAACATTTCCTCCCTTTTCTTAGATGTTTGTTTTATAGTCACACATAAATATGTACTAATATCAGGATTCCTCATCAAAAACTCTGATCTTCGCATAAACCGTCTTTTCATTGGTCACTGCAAATACTCTTGTGGTTCCTCTTTTTTTCGCTTTTACCACTCCGTATTTGCTGATGGATACAATCTCAGGATTTTCCACTCCCCACTTTATTACCTTATGCCCGGTGTCCCTGACCGACAACCGCACGGTATGTCCTGCTGTCAATGCAATTTTTTTCATCACAACTGATGGCCTGCCTGATTCTGACACCGTCACTTTGCAGCGATATGTCTTTCCTCCAGTCTGCGCTGTCACATATGTGGTACCCGCTCTTTTTCCAACCATGATACAGTATTGACCGATCAATCGAGTATCTATAATCTCTGAATTTTTCACTGTCCATTTTACCGGTTTCGAATTATATTCCATTACAATATAGGTACGCTCTCCGTGTTTGATCTCTACCTTTTTCTCGGACAATGCAGGAGGAGGAAGCTTTACCTTAACCTTGCATTTGTATATTTTTCCATCACAGGCTGCAAATACCGTAGCTTTCCCTGCTTCTTTCCCAATGATCTTACACACATTGCCTTTTTTCAC
>JALEIY010000116.1 GCA_022769785.1 Eubacterium sp. | reverse complement strand
TGCTTTTCATCCCGTTATGTCCGCCGGCACTGCCTTTTTTCCGGATGCGCAGCATTCCCGGGTCTAAACTGATATCGTCGTAAATGACCATCACATCTTCAATCTCTGTTTTATAAAATTCTGCCGCTGCCCGCAGACTTTCTCAGCTTAAGTTCATATATGTCAGCGGCTTCATCAAAAGAACTCTCTGTCCCTCCACAAAACCACTTCCTACCATGGCTTTAAATTTGTGCTGATTCACCGGAATACCGTACGCCTCGCTCAGCTTATCAATGGCCATAAATCCGATATTGTGTCTTGTTCCTTTATACTGATCGGTCGGGTTGCCCAGACCTGCGATAATTTTCATTTTATTTCCTCCTGAAAGTTTTTTCATGTCAATAAACCGGTCAACCACTCTTTTTGTGGATTCGGCATCAAAATGGTCATTGTGCAGGGCCGCAAATTCCCTGACCTTACTTAAATCCCAGTCTTCCTCTTTAAGATGCCGGATAAGAGCCTCCATTGTCTCACAGATTGGCCCCGGTGCCGTTTTCTCATAGTCAAAATAAAAGCCCCGGTCTTTGCCAAGATACCACTCCTTATCAAAGGCATAAAGAAGAATCGGCCGCCCCAAAAGAGCATATTCCACGGCTATTGAAGAATAATCTGCGATGAGTACATCGGTCATTCGAAGCAGCTCCCGCACATTTGGATAGGTGGTAAGGTCTATCACATAATCCGGAACCTTTCCTCCCCGAATTTGTGGATGCAGGCGCACCGCAAGGCAGTATTCTTCTCCGCATTCTTTTTCGAAACGCGCAAAGTCAAAATGTGTCAGCAGTTCTTTATCTCTTTCCGGGTCGTCCCGGAAGGTCGGCGCGTAAAGCACCAGTTTCCGGCCGGAAAGCTTCGGATACTTTTCTTCCAGCTCCCGCCGTTTCCGGGTCACATCATGGGTCTCAAAATAATAATCCGCCTGCGGACATCCGATATTGATGATTTTTTCCTCCGGCACACAGAAGGCTTCGGCATAATTGCCCCGGATATTATCGGAACCGGCGAGAATCCAGTCCACTTTTTCATTAACTTTTTTAAGTTCTTCTCTTATCTCCGGCGCCAGCTCTGTGGAACCGCCAAATTTTTTAAAGGAGCCCATGCCGTGCCAGAGCTGTATGCATATGGTTTCCGGCGCGATATCCATGTATGCCATCGGCATAAAATTATCATTTAGAAATATTCTTGATGATGTGGCCATCCGCCATGCCTTTACCGTAAACAGACGAATCAATCCCCCGATGTTTCCCGGACTCACCCGGTAATCGGAATGGCGGATAATATTAAATTCCAGGGGCAGCCCTCTTTTTTCACATTCCTTTTTTATGGAAAAAAGGCTTCCCGTTCCTCCCGTGTCCAGCTTCTCTATTAATGTTATTCGGTTCTCCTTCACCTTAAAACGGCGAAAGAAATTAAAACACTGTGCAAATATCCTGTTGGTATTCATATTCTTTATCTCTTTTTCTTTTTCATGATTTTTTTATAATATTTCCAATATTTTGTTACCAGAAATCATTGTACAAAAAATCATTGAAAAAAGCAATGTTTTCCGCCTGTTGTACATTATTCGGTTTTCACAAAAAAACTGCCGCATACGATGCATTTTTGTCCTCCCGGACCTGATGCACCTTTTACGGCAGTTCTTTAAAATCGTTTAATTTTCTTCCCGGATATTACAGCTCTTCTTCCGGTGCATTGAGCACTTCTTCGTATTTCTGTAATGTCATGTTCTGTATGATATCACGGGTTTCTGAATTAATCGGATGTGCGATGTCACGATATTCGCCATCTGCAGCCTTTCGGCTCGGCATTGCAATAAACAATCCCTTTTCTCCCTCAATTATCTTTATGTCGTGTACGACAAATGCGTTATCAAATGTAATTGATACAACCGCTTTCATTTTTCCTTCTTTTGTTATCCTGCGGATACGTATGTCTGTGATCTGCATCATAACCCCTCCCATGTATCTTACAGAATATATCTTACATTTTTCTCCACGACAATCTTAACTTCACCATCGGTTCCCACATAGTTTGTACCCGGACGAAGCGTATCTCTGCTTTCTACAATACAGTTCTCAATGTAGGAATCGTCTCCGATATATACATCATTGAGGATGATGGAATTCTTAATGGTACAGTTGTTTCCAATGTATACGTCTTTAAACAGGATGGAGTTCTCCACTTTTCCGTTGATAATACAGCCGGAGGAGATGATACTGTTGTGAATTTCAGAACCTGCATTGTATTTTGCCGGCGGAAGGTCATCTACCTTGGAGTATACATCCGGATACTGTTTAAAGAAGTAATCTCTGACATCCTTTTTCAGGAAATCCATATTGGTCTTATAATAGGAATCTACGGTTGCAATGTTTCTCCAGTAGGTATCCAGCTTGTAGCCGTAAATCTTACGTACGTTTTTATAGCGGATGAGAACGTCTTTTACAAAGTCATGACGGTCTTCTTTTGCGCAGCGTTCCAGAATCTCAATGAGATGTCTTCTACGGATAACATATACGCCGATGGATACATTATTGGACTGTGCAACCAGCGGTTTTTCCTCGAAATCAATGATTCTTTCATCATCGTCAAGCTTCAGGATACCGAATCTTGTCAGGTCATCATCCTGGTCGGAAAGGGTAGTATATACTACCGTGATATCCGCATTTTTCTCGATATGCTTCTCCAGAACCTTACCATAATCCAGCTTGTAAACGCCATCGCCTGCTGCGATAACCACGTATGGCTCATGGCTCTTTTTCAGGAAATCGATGTTCTGATACAGCGCATCTGCAGTACCCTGATACCAGAAATTATTTTCCTTGGTGATGGTAGGAGTAAATACATACAGTCCTCCCTGTTTACGGCCGAAATCCCACCACTTGCTGGAGCTTAAATGCTCATTTAATGAACGGGCATTAAACTGTGGAAATACTGCCACCTTGGAAATTCTGGAATTTGTCATATTACTTAATGTAAAATCTATTGCGCGGTAGCTTCCCGCGATTGGCAGAGCGGACACTGCACGTTTGTCGGATAATTTGCCAATTCTTTTGTTATTACCGCCTGCTAAAATAATACCTATTGCCTTCATCTATGTCACCTGCTCCCTATTGTCTGATAATGGATTCACCGCTGGCAAGAATTCCATCCGGATAATCCTCGGCTGTTGTCGTACCTACAATGGCAACGTTCTTTCCAATCTTTACGTCTGCCGGAATCACGGAATCTTCTCCGATGGTAACCAGTCCGCCGCTGTAAACGTTCGGTTTGAACTTGTTTTCCGCTTCTTCGAATACACCGAGCTGTGCACGCTCTCCGATTACGGTATTCTCTGCGATGATTGCCTTGTCCACAAACGCACCGGACTTAACGACTGTTCCGTTCATAATGATGGAATTTCTGACAACTGCGCCTTCTTCAATGGTGACATCGGAACCGATAACGGAGCTGTATACTTCTCCGAAAATCTCTGTTCCCTCTCCGACGATACATCCGGACACCTTCGCTTCTGAGGAGAAGTACTGTGGCGGAAGAACGCTGCTCTTTGTATAAATTCTCCAGAACTCTTCGTAAAGGTTAAATTCAGGAATAATATCAATAAGCTCCATGTTGGCTTCCCAGTATGCGGATAAGGTTCCGACATCTTTCCAGTATCCCTGATAGTTGTAAGCCATGATCTTGTCTCCGCGTTCATGACAATACGGAATGACATGCATACCAAAGTCACAGCCAGGCTGATCCTTCAGTGTCTCCAGAGACTCTTTTAATACATCCCAGTTAAATATGTAAATACCCATGGAAGCTTTATTGCTTCTAGGATTAGCCGGCTTCTCCTCAAACTCCATAACCTGGTTGTTCTCATCGGTAATTACCAGACCGAAACGGCTGGCATCTTCCCAAGGTACTTCGTAGGTGGCAAGTGTAATCTTTGCATTGTTTTTCTTATGGAAGTTGAGCATCAGCTCATAATCCATCTTGTAAATATGGTCACCGCCAAGGATAATTACGTATTCCGGATTGTAATATTCCATAAACTCCATGTTCTGGTAAATCGCATTGGCTGTACCGGTATACCAGTCTGTATTCTCACTCTTTTCATATGGAGGAAGTACAGTAACTCCACCGATATTACGGTCAAGGTCCCACGGAATACCAATGCCGATATGCTGATTCAGACGCAGTGGCTGATACTGTGTCAGTACACCAACTGTGTCGATTCCGGAATTAATACAGTTACTAAGTGGAAAATCAATAATTTTATACTTTCCGCCGAAAGCTACTGCCGGTTTTGCCAGCTTTGATGTAAGTACGCCCAGTCTACTGCCCTGTCCGCCTGCAAGCAGCATGGCTATCATTTCTTTCTTTATCATAAAAGAATCACCCCTTTGTCGCATATATCTGAATTATACCATCAATGCATATAAAATAAAAGTATTTTAGCACAAAAAACTTAAGAGAATCGAAATTTTTTTATGGAAATTATACCACTAATCGTCATTTTTCAATGTAAATCTCCTGAAAAAAGCAGCCTTGAATCTCCCCGATGGCTGCGGTATACTATGGATGAAAAAGAAACTGTCACAACATTTTTTCTGTAAATGAATTCTATAGAATAAGAGGTATCAAAATGTACATTATTGATTTTCAAAAGCCGGTGCACATTCATTTTATCGGCATTGGCGGCATCAGCATGAGCGGACTTGCAGAGATTTTACTGGACCGCAGTTTTACCGTATCCGGTTCTGACATGAAAAAATCTGACATCACTGAACATCTCGCCGCAGACGGTGCAAAGATTGCCATCGGACAAAAAGCGGAAAACATTACTGATGATATTGATGTGGTTGTCTATACCGCTGCCATCCACGAGGACAACGAGGAATTTGCCGCTGCGAAAAACAAAGGAATTCCGATGATGACAAGAGCTGCGCTGCTCGGACAGATTATGGCAAACTATCTTCATTCTATTGCTGTTGCAGGCACCCACGGAAAAACGACTACTACCTCCATGCTGACGCACATTCTTCTTCAGGGCGAACTGGACCCTACCGTCAGCGTCGGTGGTATCCTCGACCGTATTCAGGGAAATATCCGCGTTGGCCGTTCGGATGTATTCCTGACTGAAGCCTGTGAATATACCAACAGCTTCCTGGAATTTTATCCGATGTATTCTATCATATTAAATATTGAAGAAGACCATATGGATTTCTTTAAGGATCTTGAGGATATCAAGCATTCCTTCCATGTTTTTGCCTCCCAGACTGCAAAAGACGGTCTTATTATTATTAACGGGGATATGCCGCATACGGATGAGATTTTATCCGGTCTTGTCCAGAAGTCCGTTACTTTCGGTTTCGGCGCGGATAATGATTATTCTGCTGCCGACGTGGCATTTGACGAACAGGGAAACGGCTCTTATACCCTCCTGATTCACGGAGAATCCGCCGGAAGCGTTAAGCTCAGTGTCAAGGGCCGCCACAACATCATGAACTCTCTGGCAGCCATTGCCTGTGCGCAGAGCCTGGGACTTCCGATGGAGCAGATTCTTTCCGGACTCCTTTCCTTTACCGGAACCCATCGTCGTTTTGAGTATAAGGGCAATCTTGGCGATGTTGTGGTTATCGATGACTATGCACATCATCCGACAGAAATCCGCGCTACCCTCACAGCGGCAAGGGAATATCCTCACGATGAGCTCTGGGTTGTTTTCCAGCCGCATACTTACACAAGAACCAAGGCATTTCTCTCTCAGTTTGCCGAGGTGCTGACTCTCGCTGACCACGTGGTTCTGGCGGATATCTATGCCGCAAGAGAGGCCGATACGGGAGAGGTTTCTTCCATGGATATTTACCGTCTTCTGAAGGAGGCCGGTACCGATGTCCATTATTTTCCTTCCTTTGCCGAGATTGAAGAGTTCCTCTCATCCAGTCTGAAGGGACATGACCTTCTAATCACCATGGGAGCCGGAGATGTGGTTACCATCGGAGAAGAGCTTCTGGCCCGTTAATCATTTCCATATATCATCCACTGCCGGACAGGGTATCCTACTCTGACCGGCTGTTTTTTAGTTATCCACATTATCCACAAATTTTTTCCCCATAATTTTCTCTCATTTTGGGTTTTTCAATGGATATATACAAGTTGTCCACTTTTTTTCACCACCAAATCTGGTCTATATCTTGCAGGACACACCCGGTTTTTTAAAAAAAATCCCCTTTTTGTAGTAGTAAGTCAAATCTATCCACAAAGTTATCCACATTATCCACATTTTTATTCACATGACCTGTCCCATCTCTATCCCATACTTATCCACATTTTTATCCACAGAATTTCCGTTTCTGTGAATAAGAAGGAAGAAAATATTCGTTGGCACTTTTATTTTATTATGTTATGATTAAACAGATCTTTACATGACATACCTGAACGCATTGAAAAAAATAAAGGGGCGAATACCATGGATAACATCACATTAAAACACAATCTTTTACATAACATAACCATACTGCCCAATGAGTTCATCGACCATCACATGATAAAGGCAGACGGCGAATACGTTAAAATATATTTATTGATACAGCGGCTGGCAGGTGAAAACCGTCCGATTCAGGCCGAAGAGCTGGCAGACACCCTGGAGCTTACCAGAAAAGATGTCCTCCGGGCTCTGAATTACTGGAAAAAGGAAGGGCTTCTGGATTTTGGCGAAGAAGAAACCCCCGGGGCTTCTTTTGCTGCCGCCGACGCTCCTGCGGAATCCGCGGCAACCTGCATGACTTCTCCTGCCATTCCGGAAAAAACATCCCACAGCGCAGCAGATATGGAAAAATCCATCAAAGGCACGGATTTGGAGCAGACGGTTTTTATGGCAGAAACCTATATTGGCCGTCCTCTTTCTGTTTCGGATTTAAACAGCCTGTTTTATATCAGCGACAGCCTTCATTTTTCTTCGGATTTGCTGGAATATCTTATTGAATATTGTGTCACCAAAGGGAAAAAAAGTGTGCGCTATATGGAAAGCGTTGCCATCAACTGGTTTCAGCAGGGTATCGACAGCGTACCCAAGGCAAGGGATGCGGCTTCTCTTTATTCCAAAAATGTTTTTCCGGTCATGAAGGCCTTTGGCATTGCCGGGCGTAATCCCGGTCCTTCCGAGATTGACTACATTATGAAATGGAATTCTTTAGGCTTTGATACGGATATTATTATTGAGGCCTGCAACCGTACCCTTCTGGCCACACATCAGGCCAGCTTTCCTTATGCCAATCGGATTCTGGAGGAATGGAAAAAGCTGGGGGTTCGCAATGTGGCAGACATCCGCTCTTTGGACCAGAAGCATCACCAGGCGGCTTCCGCGGCGGGACAGGCCAAGTCCCAGGGCGGTGCAGCTCCATCCCAGCCAAAAAGTACAAATGCTTTCCACAATTTTGACCAGCGCTCTTATGATTACGACAATCTGGAGTCTCGTCTGCTGGATAAAAACAGGAGGTAATTATGTCCCTTTCCATGCAGCAATATACAGAAATTATGAATCGCTACGGACAGCTCCGCAGAGATCACTATATGGAACAGCAGCGGCGGCGTGATGAAGTGTTCGCTGCCATTCCTGATATCGCGCATATCGATGAAACGATTGCTCATATTTCCATGGAGGAGGCCCGGAAACGGCTTTTCCAACCGGATTCGGGTGAGAATCTCGGAGACAAAATTGCCGGACTTTCCGCCAGAAAGATACAGCTTCTGACCTCCCACGGTTATCCGGCAGATTATCTGGAGCCTATTTATTCCTGCAGTCAATGCAAGGATACGGGGTATATCGGCTCACAGAAGTGTTCCTGCTTTACCCGCCAGATTCTTGATGTCCTTTATGCCCAGTCGAATCTTCTTGATATTACGGCACGGGAGAATTTTTCCACCTTCCGTACAGATTATTACTCTACGGAAGTACCTGCGGGGGAAACGCTTTCTCCTCGGGATAATATTCTTGATATCCTCGCTCTGAGCCATGCATTTATTGACCATTTTGACTGTGAGCCGGGACAAAATCTCCTGATTTACGGCAGTGCCGGTGTGGGAAAAACGTTTCTGACTCACTGTATAGCGGATGCGCTGCTAAAGCAGGAAAAAAGTGTGGTCTATCAGACTGCGTACCAGTTTTTTGACCAGCTCGCGAACTATACGTTCCGACGGGAAGAGGATAATAAAGAGACTCTGTCCTTTCTTCTTGACTGCGATTTGCTGATTATTGATGACCTTGGTACGGAGCTTAACAACGCTTTTATTAATTCACAGCTTTTTTTGTGCATTAATGAACGGATGCTCCACAAGAAATCTACCATTATCAGTACCAATCTCTCATTAAAGCAAATCAGCCGCACTTACACGGAGAGAGTTTTTTCCAGAATCATTGAAGCCTATACTCTTTTTCATATTTACGGGGAAGATATTCGCATCAAAAAGGCTTTTTCTCCCCTTGACTAATCATAAGGGGAATGTTATAAAGAATTTACACTGAAATTACATTTTTAATTAATGAAGATAAAAGGAGACAAACCATGAAGCCAGATGACAGTAAATTTTTAACCGTTCCTGTGGGAAGACTTGGAATCATTGTACACCCCAGCTGTGCAGAGCTCGGCAAAAAGATTGACCAGTATATCGTAAACTGGCGAAAGGAGCGCGATTCCAGTCACAGGTCTAATGTGGTTTTTCACGGTTATGAAAAAGACACTTACATTATTCCGAGTACCTGTTCCCGTTTTGGAACCGGCGAAGCAAAAGCTCTGATTTCCGATTCCGTTCGCGGTGTTGATATGTATATTCTGGCCGACGTGTTAAATTACAGTCTGGAATACACCGTCTGCGGCCACAAAAACCATATGTCCCCTGATGATATTTACGGCGATATCAAACGTCTGATTGGCGCTGCTTCCGGTAAACCGAAGAGCATCACCGTCATCATGCCGTTCCTGTATGAAAGCCGTCAGCACAAAAGAAATTCCAGAGAGTCTTTGGACTGTGCGTTTGCTTTACAGGAGCTGTCCAATATGGGTGTTGACAACGTACTGACCTTTGATGCCCATGACCCTCGTGTACAGAATGCGATTCCTTTAAAAGGTTTTGACAATATCATGCCGACTTACCAGTTTGTTAAGGCACTGCTTCGATCCACGGATGATTTGCAGATTGACCGTGAGCATATGATGGTTATCAGCCCGGATGAAGGTGCGATGCAAAGAGCTATTTATTTTGCCAATGTGCTGGAAGTCGATATCGGAATGTTCTACAAACGTCGTGATTATTCTGTCATTGTTGACGGACGCAATCCTATCGTTGCTCATGAGTTCCTCGGAGATTCCGTTGTTGATAAAGACGTACTGATTATCGATGACATGATTTCTTCCGGAGAAAGTATGCTGGATGTTGCCAGAGAGTTAAAGAGACGCGGTGCAAAACGTGTCTTCTGCATCTCTACCTTTGGTATGTTTACCAACGGTCTTGATTCTTTTGACAAGGCTCATGAAGAAGGCCTGATTTACAAGGTTATTACAACTAACTCCACCTACCAGACACCGGAGCTTCTCTCCCGTCCATGGTATGTAAACTGTGATATTTCCAAGTATATTGCCCTTCTGATTGATTCCATGAATCACGAGGCATCCATCAGCTCCATCCTTGACCCTCATGACCGAATCAAGAAACGTCTGGCAGAGTACGAACAGTACCATACCATTAAAGAAGACTTATAATTATTCCGTATTATTACAGTAAAAAGAGCCCCCGCGGGGACGATTCAATCCACGATTGCAATCGTTCCTGCAGTGGCTCTTTTTTTCTTTATGAACTTTAGTTTATTCAAGCATGGAGCGAGTTTCTCATAAAAAATTATTCTTCTTCCGGCAGGTCATCACCCGGCAGGACACTATCTTCTCCGTGGTCCCCCTGTGCATCTCCGCCTTCCTGGTCCTCTTTATTGTCGTTTTGTCCGTCGTCCTCCGGTTCATTTTTATCTTCATCCCCGTAGTCAGGCGTATCCTTATCCGGAGTATTTTCGTCTTCCCGGTCGGTATTTCCCTGGTTCTCCTGGTCTTCTTTCCGGTCATCCTCGGTTTCCAGGGAATCCGGAATCTGCATTTCTTCTCCCTGATTATCCTCCATATCCACATCTTCCTCTGTGGTTGCTGTCGTTGTATCTTCTTCCTGACCGATATAATAGGAAAACTCTTTTCTTTCCAGATCCTGATGGATTTTATCCATATAATTCTTCCAGATATATGCCGGATAGGTATTTCCTTTCAGGTCATCGACGGATTTGTAAACATCCATACCAACCCACACCGCTGTCGTGTAATACGGAGTGTATCCGCAAAGCCATCCGTCCACATAATCAGAGGTTGTTCCTGTTTTGCAGGCTGCCGGCATATCCACATCTAAGGCACAGCCGGAAGCGGTTCCGAGAGAGCTTGAAACACAACTCTCTAATACATCCGTCATCATTCTTGCCGCATTGCTGGAATAGATTTCCTTGCCTTTCTGTTCATCCGGCACGATGATGTTATTATCCATATCCATAATCTTTACAATGCAGGTCGGATTACGGTACTCTCCGTCGTTGGCAAGGGTCGCATATCCCGCTGCCATCTCCACCGGTGTGGTTCCTTTTGTGAATCCACCCAGACAGGTGGTATCGTATTTATAATCTTCTTCCTGAAGACCTTTGAAATTCAAATTCTCCAGATATTCCAGACAGTTCTCCGGTCCCAGTTCCTGATACAACCGGTAGGTTGCCACATTACTGGACTTCTGTACTGCTCTTCTCAATGAGATGGAGCCGGAGTAGGAATATCCTGCATTGGATACCTTATCCTCTCCTGTCATACGACTGTCATCCACGGTGCTGTATGGGGTATATCCCTGTTCCAATGCCGGTGCATATACCAACAGAGGTTTAATGGCACTTCCCGGCTGACGATAACTCTGATAAGCACGATTTAAACCATAGCCTTCCTGGTCTTCCTCTCTTCCGCCTACGATAGCCGCAACTCTTCCCGTGGCATTGTCGATACATACGGCGGCACCCTGGACTTTATAGATACCGTCATCGGTTTTTTCGGTGAACATGGAAAGCTGAGTGGATACCGAAGTCTGAAGCTGTTGCTGCATATCCATATCTATGGATGTGTAAATACGGTAACCGGCTGTGTAAAGGCTCTGTTTACAACTGCTGTACAGTTCATCATATTCTTCATTATAGGCTTCTTTTTCTGATTCGGTACGGAAGCTGGTTTTAAATTCGAATCCCTGTTTTTTCATGAGCGCTTCTGTCGCACATTTTAAAATATAGGTCTCCGCATAGTCGTTGGACTCTGTAATCTTTTTCGGAAGAACCTTTACTTCCTCCGCCATGGATGTATCATACTGTTCTTTGCTGATATATCCCTCTTCCCACATTTTTCTGAGAATCTTATCCCGTCTTGCCATGGTTGACTCCGGATGGTCATAAGGGTCATAATGGGTCGGACTGTTCGGAATTGCGCAAAGGAAGGCAATCTGTGAAATGGTCAAATCGGTGGCATCTTTATCAAAGTAGGCCAGAGCCGCTGACTGTATTCCATAATGTCCGTTCGAAAAATATACATTGTTCAGATAAAATTCCAATATCTGCTGTTTGGTGTATTTATGCTCCAATGCCACCGCCACAAAAATCTCTTCAATCTTTCGGCTGTAGGTTCTCTCATAGTTCAGGAATATGTTTCTCGCCAGCTGCTGCGTAATGGTACTTCCTCCCACGGTAATCTCTCCGCGGTTCTGAAGCAGCGCCAGCACAGCTCTGGCAATTCCCTCAATATCAATTCCCCTATGACTGGTGAAATTCTTATCTTCCACAGCAATAATTGCCAGCTTTGCGGCATCCGGAAGTTTCTCATAATCCAGATAAGCCACATCCTTTTCACCTTTCAGCTTTTTGATTTCTTTTTCGTTGACATCGTAAACGATGGAGGTCTGTTCTGCTTTAAAAGTATCTTCCGTACTTTCCTCTACCATTTTTATGGCTTCTTTATACATCCCGATTACAGGAATTACCACTCTTTTTACGGTCAGAGCCGCCACTGCGATAAAAGCAATCAGAAAGCACGTGGCAATTACTTTTCCCACTTTTTTTACTTTACTCTGTTTTCTGTGTCTCCTTCCCGTATGTCCGGGAGTCTCCTGTTTGTGCTGTACCCGACTCATAGTCACCTCCGTGTCTGATTCTGGCGTCTCCGGCATTTTTCATCCTGTGCCGAAGATTGCAATTACTGATTGTTGTATTTTTCTTTGCTTTTCATCATTCTTTGAATAGTATATACATTTTTTTCCGGATAATATACCGCATTTTCCTATTCTTCCAGATAACTGTAGTATTCATTTCCGGCTTTTCGCAGGGTATCTGTCAGCTCTGTCCGACTTACTGCCGTTGACTTGCCGGTAACCGGGTCAAGATAACGAAGCTTTGTGGAATTATAGCTCATGATGACTACAAAACGTCCGCTGCTGTATCTTGCAAGAACCGGGCTTCCCTGACTGATATAATATAGAACTTCATCGATAGAACAGCCGGTAAGATTCAGGGTCTCATATCCGGTACATTGTGCCAGAAGGTCTTCCATCGTTCCGTCTTTTCGTTTAATCTGGCTGACTGTCACATTTTTTCCATTTACACTGGCAAACATGGAAAGGCAGGCTGCCAGGGAATCTTTATCAGAAGAAACCTTTGTTACTCTGTCCATCCCCGCCACAATGTGATATTCATCAAATACACACTGCCAGAGTACCTTTTCGTTACTGTCTATGACATTTCCTCTTTCTTCGGCGGCTGCTCTGACCGCTTCGGAAAGATTGGTATAGCTTTCTTTTTTCTGTCCGTCCGCATAAATGTAATATTGCCTTGCCGTATCTTCTCCTTTCTCCAGAGTCAGAGATACATCATCCTCGCTTGTGAGAATTCTTGAAAGAACCAAATCCGGTTCTATCTGAATATAGACATATTCCGGGAAACGGAAGTACATCTGGTCCCCATACGTATCGGAATGTTTCGATACCAGTGAAACCTGTTCCGTATTTTCTTCCTCTTTATAACGGATATAGTCTTTTTCTCCGATTTGCTTTATGGTTCCGCCTTTTTTCTGGCCGAATTTCATTTCGAGGACGCTTCCGTCGATTTCGGTTTTCAGAATATATTTTCCGGCTTTGGAATATTTTTTGATTTCCTTTCCGTCAATGCTCATGATATGAATCTGCTCCATCGGGAACAGGATTGCTCCGCTCCGCTCTTTTTTGGTATTTGCCGCATCTGCGGTTCCATATATGAAATCATCGGATAAAAATCCGATGGAACGGATTCGCTCATCTTCCTTACAGGAAAATAACCGGCTCTCTCCTGTCTCTAACTGAATCACTTCGATTTCCCGATTTTCCAGAATGTTCTGATTCTTTTCTATGGCAATGATGCTCTGGTCCTTTGATGCCGTCAGACTTTCATTCACCAGACCGGATTTAAGGATTTTATCGGTTTTTTTGCGGATATCGACCTCATGCAAATCTCCGTCCAGAATACAGTAGAAGACATTCTCCCCATTCAGATAGGACAGCTTGGAAATGTCCTCCTTCATAGTGTCATACGGTATCGAGGTTGCAAGAAATGAAAGGGTTTCATTACAGTTTGTCTCCGCATCAAACCGGATAATCTCGATTCCATTGGCACCTTCGTGACGCCCCCGGCTCATATATCCATAAACCAGATATGTGATGTTGCCTTTGTCGTCCATATCCAGAATCTTTAATCCGTGTTCATCTCCGTTATTGCGCAAATCCGAAAGATTCTCAGAGGTAAGGCTGTACACTCTTGTGACATTGGAAGCATTGTAATCGTAATACCACAACTGTCCTTCCGAGATAAAGCAGAGACGGCGGCCTTTGTCGGAGCTCAGATAATCAATGCCGTTTTTATCCTGGATTCCCAGACCAAGATAATTATTGGCGGAATCAATCATGGATTCATTGTAGTATGCTCCCATGGTTCTGTTATAATCCAGCAGGAACATGCGCTCTGGCGTATAACGCAGCTTGTAGGTTTCTTTTACATCGTAATACTGTACCACTCCGTCGGAAACCTCACTGGATAAAATGCCATTCAGCTCCAGAACCGCATAGGTATCGTTGATTTCCCTTACGGTAATCACCGGCTCCCGTTCCTGTTTCACCTTCATGCTGCCAAAAAATACTGCATCAATGCTGGAATGAATATCTACATAATTCAGGCTCCGGTCTACCTGCCCGGCCACCGGTTCAAGATAAACCGCATTCTTTTCCATGGCTTCTTTATCGAACAGATTCTCATGAAATTCTCTGACATATGTAAAATATTCATTGAGATGATAATCGGAACCCGACTGAAGCTTTGTATAAAAATATGCCCGGGTGCTGTTATTCAGTCGAACTGCCATTCGCAGATAATAGGTTTTGCCTTCTTTCAGGTCCTCTGTAAAAACAATCTGACCTTTCCGGTAATTGTCTTCCTCCTGCAGCTGATTCACCGTTCCCTCTTCTAACGGTTCCTCAGGGTTATTGGTAAAAAGCTCGTACTGAATCGCCGTAATGTCATAATCATATTGATACAGCCTGATATTCAGTGTCTTCGTATAATCTGTGACGGTAACCTGATTGCGCACAAGGGACAGGTCAATATCTCCCCGATAGGCAGACATGATATTGTATTCCCCGTCATCTCCTTCAATACTCATGACAGGATACGTCGGCCCGGCCAGTTCTGCCACCGGATTCCCTTTTTCAGCCGAAATCCGATGATTAAAGAAAATCAGAGAGGCGGCAAAAGCCAGCAGAATCGTCAGTACGTGTATCAGCACTGTCTGAATGGTTTTTCTCATTTGCATTCTTTGGTCTCCTTTTCCAGAAGCGTCTTCAGTGTCGGGGTAAAATGAAACTGCCGACAGAAATCTTCTGCTTTTTCCCATTTTCCCTGAGAAAGAGTTTTCCCTTTTACTGCCCGAATCAGAAGATTCTTCGGCGTATGCTCCATATCGATAAATTCAAGAATCTGCGTATCATATCCCACTGCCTCCAGCAGGGCAGCACGAATTCCGTCCGTAGCCAGAGCCGAAAAACGTTCTTTCAGTATGCCGTAATTGGCTACCGGTCCAAAATCCTCATTCTGAAACTGACCGTTTAATTCGTGCTGGCAGCATGGCACGGAAAGAATCACCTCTGCTCCCCAGTGAACCGCTTTATAGATGGCATAATCCGTAGCCGTATCACAGGCATGAAGTGTAATGACCATATCCACCTTTTTTACTCCCTCAAATTCTTCAATGGAGCCTTCATAAAAATGAAGGTGGTCATAGCCATATCCGGCAGCCAGTCTGCTGCATTTTGCGATGACGTCCTTTTTCAGGTCGAGTCCGATGATATTGACATCATATCCCCGAAGCTCCCGGAGATAATAATAAACGGCAAAGGTAAGATAGGATTTGCCGCAGCCAAAATCCAGGATGGTGATTTCCCGGTCTTTTGCCAGATGCGGAACGATATCTTCTATAAATTCGAGGAAACGGTTAATTTGTCGAAACTTGTCATATTTGGACCGCACGATCCGGCCCTCCGCAGTCATCACGCCAAGGTCCACAAGAAAAGGAACCGGCTTCCCTTCTTCAAGGATATATTTCTTTTTCCGGTTATGACTCAAATTCACCGGTGCTGACTGTGTTTTGGAAGTATTCCGGATAATTTTCACGGCTGCTTTTCCTTTTTTATTAATGAGTGCATTCACATCTCCCCGGACAGTTTTCATCAGAACCTGTTTATACCGGGGAAGCACTTCCGTGAGCTTTGCTTCCAGTTCTTCTTTTTCGAGATTCTCATGGAACACCTGCGTCTTTGTATAAGCGGCGCTCTGGAAGAGCAATCTGTCCCGGATAAGCACCGGACGAATATCATATTTTTTTATGTCCTCCGCCCGGCGGGGATTGCTGATTACAATGCGAATCAGCTCTGTATTTAACGATTGTTTTATTTTTTCTATCAGTAAATCCATCGGGTAATCCTTCTTTTTCATTTTGCTTACGTGACCGATTTTAACATGATTTGATACCCCGTGCAACATGGGATAGCTTAAGCGCTCACAAATGTAAGAAGTTTGAAATCTTCACATAAGATTTGCCTGTGGAAACACTTTTTTTCTGCGGCAGAACCTCTGTCTGCGATAAGACATATTCCAAGAAATGATAACAAAAATCAGGTCTCTTAAAGGAGAATTCATTCCTCTTTTTTCTTCCGGAATGTAATAGTAATTGATTCCTTCCGTACCGTCCATTTTAGTCTCCATCGGTTTCTCCTCATAATATTTCATCTTATTGTATACCTCATCCACGATTTTTCGGACGGCTTCCTTGTCTGGATATTCGGCATACATGGAGCTTTCACAAAATTCGTACCGGTCTAATATTGCGTCCACCGCTGCCCATATCTCTCTGGCGGCCAGGGGCAGAAGACGTACCATATAGTCGTAATCCTTCCAGTAGCCTTCTTCCTCTTTCTGAAGTTCTTCCGGCGGAAGAAGATTTGGCTGCGGACGCTGCATTTCCTGCCTGGTTCCGGAAGGCTCCGGAGAATCCTTTTGCCCCTCTTCCATGCTTTGTTCCATTTCTTCATTTTGTCTTGCCAGGTCTTCCTGACAGACCATCATTTCTTTATATCCCGGAAGCCATTCATATCCATATACTGTCTCTTTTTTCACAATATGTCCTGCTCTCATCAGGTTTTCGATTTAGTATATGAAAAACCCTCTTTTTGGTTCCGGGAATGTTCTGTCCAATTTTGGGGATGGGAGTTTTCTCCGATTTCTATAAATATTTGATTACTTTGTCAAGGGATTCTTCGATTGCCAGACATTTCTCCCGAAGTTCTGAAGGAAGCTCCAGCATATCCGGTATCTGAATCACCGGGATTTCTCCTGCGATAGCTGCCTCCACTCCGTTGGCAGAGTCTTCTAATACAAGAGTCTCCTCCGGCGACACGCCCAGGGTTTCACAAATAAGAAGAAATGCGTCCGGATACGGTTTTCCTCTTTTTACTTCTTTTGTGGAGAGAATCATATCAAAGTGACCTTCCAGCCCGGTGACCCGAAGATTCTCTTCCACCACCGAGCGGTCGGAACCGCTTGCCACGGCTTTTTTTATTCCTCTGTCCTCAAGCGCACAAAGAAGCTCTTTTAATCCTTTTTTTACCGGAACGCCCTCTTTTTTCATTATCTCGTTCTTCCGGCTGCCCACACGGGCATACATTTGCGCGGGTTCAAACTCCGCCCCGAACATTTCTCTGTATTTTTTACAGATATCTTCGGAATTCAGTCCGAGAAGCTGTACATACTGGGAAAATTCCGGATGACAGCCTGCCGCTGTCCATACTTCGGAAAATGCCCGATAGGTTACCGCTTCTGTATCAAACATCAGTCCGTCCATATCAAATATGACCAGTTTTATCATAAATACCTGCCTTCCACACAAATACAGAAGGATTGCCTTATCAGTATGAATGCTGACCAGACAATCCCTCTTAATCTTTTCTCTCTTGTATAACCGGTTTATTTTCCGGATGCTTTTATTTTGTCGGAAAGTCTCTGAATGTCTGCTGTAATTTCTTCGAGTGACCGGATAACTCCGCTCTTCTTTTCTCTGAGCTCTTCCAGATCTTTCTGTTCTTTTGCTACTTTGTCCTGATTCTCTTTCAGAATCGCTTCGGCTTCTTCACCGGCTGCTTTTATCTTCTCTTCGGCCTGCTGATTCATCTCTTCTGCCTGACTCTGAGCCTGGGCAAGAATCTTATCGGCTTCTTTTTGTGCCTCTTCTACGATATCATCTTTTCTGGTCTGCAAATCGGAAAGCTGACGACACAGCAGGTCTGCATTTTTGATGTACTGTTCATAGGCTTCGTCGGTATTCTGCGGCTGTTTCTGTGCCTCTGCGGCTTCTGCCCGTGCCTCTGCCTCTGCCACCTTCTGTTCTGCCTGTTCTACGGTCGCCATATATTCTGCCAGCTGCTGCTGCGCGCGGTCTGCCCGCTCGTTTGCTGCCTGAAGCTGCGCTTCCAGTTCCGCAATCCGGCTTAATAATTCATTATCCTCCGGCTCTTCTTCCTCTTCGTATAAAGCAGCTGCCTCTTCCGGCTCTTCCTCTTCTGCCGCCTCTTCCACAAATTCTTCGACCGGTTCTTCCACGATCGGTTCCTCAACCGTCTCTGCTTCAGCTTCTTCGACCGGCTCCTGTGCAGTTTCCGCTGCAGGAGCTGCCGCTGCTCCAATACCTTTTCTTAAGGAGGCAATCTCCTCATCCTTTTCTTTTACCAAGGCCTCTATCTCATCACAGATTTTATCAAGCTGGATGTCTACCTCGTCCTTATCATAACCAAACATGGATGTCTTAAATGCCAGTTCTTCTACATATGTTACAAGCTCCTGTACATTCATGTCTATTCCCTCCTTTTTCCACTTGTCCGGCTCATTTTTCCGGATATCTTATATTTATAATTATAAGGATTCTTTCGGCTTTGTCCAGCAGTTTTCAGAAAATAGAAGGAAATCGCTGCCATGTTTTTCTTAAAACCACCCGTGTTCCTCACAGGCTTTGTATATTCCGTCCTCCACATTTGCTGCGGCAACATAATCCGCTTTTGCTTTCAACGCATCGCAGCCGTTTCCCATGGCTACTTTATAAAAGGTATCGTCGAACATATCGAGGTCATTATAATCATCGCCAAATACCACCACGTCTTCCGGTCTGCCGCCTACGTAGGAAAGCATTCGTAAAATTCCTTCTTTTTTTTCGTCCGGCTGGAACATCAGATAGTCTTTGGCAAACCGGAGATGTCCCAGCGTGTCCTTCAGCGTCAGTTTTTCTTCTTCCGCCTCCGGGATGGAAATATATAATTTGTAGATTGCATCGCAGTTGGCCGGATCAAAGTTTTCATCAATAATATAAACGGTCGGTTCTTTTCGCAATCCCACCTGCTCATGGAAAAGGAAGCTGTTGGCATAAACTTTTTCTGAATCGTCCAGTGCCACATAGACGCCGTAGCCCAGCTCGATGGCCTGGCGGTAAACCGCCAGTGCTTTCTCGTAATCAATCGGACGATTTTCCTTTAATTCACCATCCAGATAAATGCCATGACCCCCGTTGCAGACCATGTTTGGAAAATCGTGTTTTGCACGGAATTTCTCTGCTTTGTAGGCCGCCCGTCCTGTTGCCAGGGACACAAAATGTCCTGCCTCCTGCAATTTCTGCAGGGCTTTTCTGGCAGAGGGCACAATCTCTCCCGTACTGCGGTCTGTCAATGTTCCATCAATGTCAAAAAAGAAGTATTTTTTACTCATGCTTATTCCCCTTATTCAAATGGATAGACCATTCCCCACTGGTTTCTGACAGATGTCAGGGTTTCCATCACATCCCGGATAATCTGGAGGTTTTCTGCTCCGCTGCTGTTTTCCACATAGTCCTGCATATCCTGTACTTCATACTGTAACGCTTTTTCGGATTCTCCTGCTGTGATTTCTTCCGTGTGTCCATCCTCTGTGTATGTGATTGTTGCTTTGGCGGCTCTTGGATATTCACAGATTTCAATGAAGCCTTTTTCGCCGGCAACAACTCCGCGTTTCGGCTGCTTTGCACGCATGGTGAGCGCCATGACTGCCATCTGTCCATCCGGGTTTTTCAGAATAATTCCGCTGGTCTCATCCACACCAGTCTCAAAATAATTGGCTGTGGTGAGAACTACATTTGGTTTGCTCTTCATGAAGAAACGGGCAAAGGATGTGGCATATACTCCAATATCCAGTAAGGCTCCTCCTGCCAGCTCTTTGGAGAAGAAACGATTGTTTACATCGTATTCTTTGCAGCTTCCGAAGTTGACCTGTACCATTTTGATATCACCGATGGCACCACTCTCCACGATTCCTTTTAATTTTTTGTAGAGAGGCATATGAAGCAAGGTCACACCGTCACAAATCACAAGACCTTTTTCCTGTGCAACGGCCACGCACTCTTCCAGCTGACGGCTGTTGACAGTGATGGATTTCTCGCAGAAAACATGCTTTCCTGCTTTTACTGCCTGTAAAAGGAACTTGTAATGAAGGCTGTGTGGTGTTGCAATATAGACGATATCCACGTTTTCATCGGCAATCATCTCATCCGCACTGCCGTAGGCTTTCTTTACACCAAATTCTCCGGCATATTTTTTGGCTCCTTCCAGTGTGGTATCACAAACGGCATAAATCTCTCCGTTTACTGCCAGAAGAGCTTCTCCCATTTCATGGGCAATCCATCCGGTTCCAAGTATTCCCCAATTATATTTTTTCATTTTTCATTTCTCCTGTCAACTATCTTACATTTGTCCCGGCCTGCAACGATTACTTTTGTTACAACGCCGCAAAATAATCCGTGTTCCACAATGCCCGGCACTTCGTTCAGCGCCGCATTTAAGGTTTCTATATTTTTTACTTCTGAAAATGAGGCTTCCATAAGGTAATGTCCGTCATCGCTGATGACCAGACCTGCCTTTTTGTCTGTTTTTCGTTCCACCACTTCTGCGCCCATTTCCATGAGTGTTTTTTTCACAAAGGCTCTCGCGGAGCGAATCACCTCTACCGTTACGGGATAGCGAAACGGTAAGGTCTCATGAAATTTGGTTTCGTCTGCCAGAAGCACATAGTCCTTTGCCATGGCTGCAATGATTTTCTCTTTCGTGTGAATGCCGCCACAGCTTTTTAATGCATGAAGCTTTTCATCTGCTTCGTCGCAGCCATCAAAAGCGATATCCACCTGTTCCACCGCTTCTAAGGGAAGCAGTGGAATATGATGCGAGAGGCAAAGCTCCATGGTATCGTCAGAGGGTGTGACTGCCATAATCTGTTTTGGATTTTTTTCCAGCTCTTCTATGAGCAAGGCAACCGTGGAGCCTCCGCCGAGCCCGACGGTCATATGGTCTTTTATCATGTCATAGGCGATTTTTGCACATTTTCTTTTCATTATTCTTCCTCTTCTTCCGGAAGCGGCTTTTTCAGTACCGCCAGAATCAGGCATCCCACAACGGAGCCTATCAAAATGGATAATGCATACTGCAGCGGATGGCCGATGGTTGGCAGTACGAAGATTCCGCCATGCGGTGCCCGCAGTGTACATCCAAAGAACATGGATAATCCGCCTGCTACTGCAGAACCGGCGATACAGGAAGGAAGCACGCGAACCGGGTCACTGGCTGCAAATGGAATGGCTCCTTCTGAGATGAAGGAGAGTCCCAGCAGATAATTGACCAGACCGGATTCTCTTTCTTTTTTGGTAAAGCGGTTCTTGAAGAATGTGGTACAAAGGGCAATGGCCAGTGGCGGAATCATTCCTCCTGCCATAACTGCTGCCATGATTTCAAAGTTTCCTTCTGCCAGCTGGGAAGTGGCAAATACATAGGATGTCTTATTTACCGGACCTCCCATATCTACGGACTGCATACCTGCGCAAATTACACCGAGCAGGACTTTGCTGGTTCCGCTTAAGCTGTTGAGGGCATTGGAAAGTGCGGTGTTAATCATACCCATTAATGGATTGATTACGGTTGTAACAACGGAACCGATGAACACACCAAATACCGGATAAATTATCATCGGTCTGATACTGTTTAAAGACTGTGGTATTTTCGCCGTGAGTTTTTTCAATGCGAGAATTACATATCCGGCTGCAAAACCGGCAAAAATGGCACCAAGGAATCCGGCATTTACGTCTCCACCGGCCGGATTGCCGAAGGTCATTCCTGCCTTTGCAACAAGACCTGCTACAATACCTACTGCAAGGCCGGGACGGTCTGCTATACTCATGGCAATAAATCCGGATAATATCGGAAGCATCATTCCAAAGGATAATTCTCCGATGGTCTTAAAGTATGCGGCAACCGGTGTGTTTTTTCCAAAATTGCCCGGGTCAATGCTATAATCATCCAGCAAAAATGCAATCGCAATGAGAATACCGCCTCCGATAACGAACGGAAGCATATGGGAAACCCCGTTCATCAGATGTTTGTAAATCTGTCGTCCGATGCTTTCTTTTTCTGTTTTTTCTTCATTTTTTTCTACGGTTCCTGTGTGATGATATGGAGCCACGTTTCCACTGACTGCTTTGTTGATGAGTTCTTCTGCTTTATGAATTCCGTCAGCGACTTTCGTGACAATGACCGGCTTTCCATCAAAACGAGCCAGATTCACATTTTTATCTGCTGCAATGATGATACATTCTGCCGCTGCAATCTCTTCTTTGGTCAGTACATTTTTGGCTCCGTCGGCACCCTGGGTTTCTACCTTTACTGAAATTCCCATTTTCTTTCCGGTCTCCTCCAGACTTTCTGCCGCCATAAAGGTATGGGCGATTCCGGTTGGGCAGGCGGTTACTGCCAGGACACGGTACCCTTCTGCCTGTGGTTTTTCTGTTTTCTTTTCATCGGTCAGGGTTTCTTTTTCTGCGATAACCTGTAAAAATTCTTCTTTTGTCTTTGCCTTCAGCAGATTTTCTTTAAAGTCAGGATTCATCAGCATGGTAGATAATTTGGAAAGGGCTTCCAGGTGCTCGTTGGCTCCTCCCTCCGGTGCTGCAATCATAAAAATGAGCTGAACCGGCTGTCCGTCTAAGGAATCATAGTCTACGCCATTTTTTACAACCATGGCTGCCAGTCCCGGTTTTTTTACCGCTGCACATTTGGAATGCGGGATGGCTATTCCATCTCCAATCCCTGTGGTGCCCTCTTGTTCTCTGCTTAAAATCCCCTCTTTGTAGGCTTCTCGGTCTGTCAGATTGCCGCTCTGTTCCATGAGCTTCGTCATATAATCAATGGCTTCCAGCTTATCAGATACCTGAGCATCCAGTTCAATGGACCGAATGTCCAGCAATTCATTGATTCTCATATGGGTTCCTCCTATCCTTCTCTCTAAAACGTCATATGTTTTTTTCATCATTCCCCCGATGAAATCGTGGCGAAAATTTTTTTTGTTTCTTTTAAATATTGCAATATTTGTTTTTGTATCTTGAGTATATCACGATAATTATTTTTGTCAATTTATATCTTTGCGAAAATTATTTTTCGTGACATTCCATAAAAAACGATATATATTTTTGTATATTTTTATTTTGGAAATAATTATTTTCGTGAAGAGTCAAAAAAAAGGCTGCCACTTTACTGTGACAACCTGGCCTGTTTCAAAGCGTTCTTCCGTTAAATTTTTTCATCGGCAATGAGACTTTCTCTTTCTCTGACTTCCTCGTAGCTTTTTTCATTTCCAACGGTAAGGAACAGATAAAAAATCTCCATCAGCGTCATGGCAGATACTCTAGAAAAACAAAATTCATTCATAAACAGTTTTTCTCTGGTGGATGTCTGGAAATGATAATCCACATTTCTTCCCACTGTGGATTTTGGATTGTTGGTGATACCAACCGTCATGACGCCTCTTTTTTTGGCCTCCTCCACCATCTTAACCACTCGAATCGATTCCCCTGAATTGGAAATCGCAATCATAACATCTCCCGGCTTCAGAGATAATGCAAAGGAAAGCTGCGTCTCCCAGATGGTTCCCGAAACTGCCCGAATCCCAATCTGGCTTAATTTAAATGCGCCGTCCAGAGCCACCGGAATGGTATTGCCTACAGCCACCAGCTGTACAACCCCTGCTTTTTGAATTCCGTCAAGGACCGTATTCAGCGTTGTTTCATCAATGTATGAAATGGTCTGCTTCAGCTCTTCTATCTTATTAGCGAGAATATTCTGAAGAGACTGGCCGATTTCATCCCGGGAAATCGTATTGGATACCGGCGTATTCACATCATTGGCAGCAATTTCTTTTGCCAGACCGATTTTCAAATGATGAAATCCGTCCACATTGCATTTCCGGCAAAAACGGGAAATCGTCGCCACACTGGTTCCACAGATCTCTGCCAGCTCTCCGATGGTCATGTTCACCACTTCTTTGTGATGATGCATTATATAAGTGGCAATCTTTTTTTCCTGTTCATAAAATGTATCATATAAAATCATGATTGTATCCATGATTGACTGCTTCTTTTCCATGCTCCAAAAACTTCCTTTCCGTGACTTTCATATATTATAACTTTCCATTGAAAAAAACACAAGAAGAGGCTGAGAATGCGTAAACGTCAAAAAAGACCGAATTTCGGGAATATCCCGAAACCGGTCCTTTTATCAGTCTTTCTTATTATGAATGGTCTGCCACATCCAGTCGAATCAGGGCTCTTTTTAATGCCAGCTCCGCACGCTGTATATCCGTTTCGCCTCCCGGAGCTCCCAGTCGGCGTTCCGCACGAATTTTAGCTTCACGCGCCCGTTCCACATCAATATTCTGCGGCCATTCCACAGATTCGGCAAGTATTGTCATTTTATCCTGAGTTATCTCTACAAATCCACTGAGAAGAGCAGCCGTTTTCTGCTCTTTCTCCTCTGTGATGGTAAGACGTCCCGGAGCAATAATCTGTGTCATAGGGATATGCCCCGCATATACGCCGACTTCTCCTTCGGTGGTATTATATTCTGCCATAACCACATCATTGGAATAGAAGATTTTATCCGGAGAGATAATCTCAAGTCTGAATAATCTTTCTGCCATGAAATCACCTACTTATTTGCCTTTGCCAGTACGTCGCTGATTCCTCCGGCATTTAAGAACATACCTTCCGGAATATCATCATATTTTCCTTCCAGAATCTCTTTAAATCCCTGGATAGTCTCAGCCAGCGGAACGTATCGTCCCTCTGTGCCGGTGAACTGCTCTGCCACGAAGAACGGCTGTGACAGGAATCTCTGTACCTTACGCGCCCGGGCAACGAGAAGCTTTTCGTCTTCTGATAATTCATCCATACCGAGGATGGCGATAATATCCTGAAGCTCTTTATATCTCTGCAGAATCTCCTGCACTCCACGGGCTACTTTATAATGCTCTTCTCCAACCACTCTCGGATCCAGAATTCTGGAAGTGGACTCTAACGGATCCACCGCCGGATAAATACCCTGTTCCACGATAGCACGGGAAAGTACGGTGGTCGCATCCAGATGAGCAAAGGTAGTCGCCGGAGCCGGGTCAGTAAGGTCATCCGCCGGCACGTATACTGCCTGTACGGAGGTAATGGAACCGTTTTTGGTAGATGTAATACGCTCCTGCAGCGCTCCCATCTCTGTCTGCAGTGTCGGCTGATATCCTACGGCACTCGGAACACGTCCAAGAAGTGCGGATACCTCAGAACCTGCCTGTGTAAAACGGAAAATATTATCAATGAATAAAAGTACGTCTTTTCCACCGCGGTCACGGAAGTTCTCGGCAATCGTCAGGCCCGTAAGACCAACTCTCATACGTGCTCCCGGCGGTTCATTCATCTGTCCGAATACCATGGCGGTTTTTTCGATAACGCCGGATTCGCTCATTTCCCGGTAAAGGTCATTTCCTTCTCTGGTACGCTCACCAACACCGGTGAATACCGAATATCCACCATGCTCTGTGGCGATATTTCGTATCAGCTCCTGAATCAGGACGGTTTTTCCTACACCGGCTCCTCCGAAGAGACCGATTTTACCACCTTTCTGATATGGACAAAGCAAGTCTACGACTTTGATACCGGTTTCAAGTACCTCTGTCTCCGTGGACTGCTCCGCAAAGGTCGGGGCTTTCCGATGAATCGGGTCTCTCTCTACATTTTCCGGCATCGGTTTATTGTCAATCGGGTCTCCTAACACATTAAAGATTCGTCCAAGAGTCACCTCGCCCACCGGAACCGTAATCGGGCCGCCGGTTGCAATAGCCTCCATGCCGCGTACAAGTCCGTCGGTCGGTCCCATGGCAATACATTTTACAATGTCATCACCAAGATGCTGTGCAACCTCGGCAACCAGCTTTGAACCGTCTTCTCTGCGAATCTCAACGGCATCATTAATCTCAGGAAGAACTCCCTGACTGAATTTAATGTCCAGGACGGCACCGATAACCTGGGTAATTTTACCTGTATTTTGTGCTGCCATCTATTTACTCCTTTTTTCGCATTAATTCAGTGCTTCCGCACCTGAAATAATCTCAGTTAATTCCTGGGTGATTGCACCCTGTCTTGCCCGGTTGTATGCCAGGGACAGAGCGGAAATCATTTCATCGGCGTTGCTGGTTGCGGCATCCATTGCCTGCATCCTTGCGCCGTTTTCACTGGCCACAGCCTCAATAAACGCACCGTAAATCGTGCTGTTGATATAATTCGGGATAATCATATCCAGAGACTCCTCCGCCTCCGGCTCAAAATTCATCGGAGCGTTTTTGGACGCCTCGGTCTCTTTTTCCTGTGAAGTTTCTACCTCTACAGGGAGCAGTTTAATGAGCTTCGGGGTGTGAACCACAGTGTTTTTAAATTCTGTATAAGCCAGATAAATCTCTCCGACCTCACCGGCCGCATAGGCTTCCAGCACTTTTCTGCCAATTGCCGCTGCGTCAGAAAACAGAGGCTCATTGATAATATCGGAATCATCTTCCACAATACGATAACCGCGGCGTGCCAGCGCCTCAACGCCTTTCTTTCCGATACCATAAACAGCTACTTCTTCCTTCTTCAGGCCGCTGTCCACAATAAGCTTTACAATATTATTATTGTATCCACCGGCAAGTCCCCGGTTGGCTGTCACTGCAATCACAGCTTTCCCGGAGGAACCGTTTGCCGTAAGATAAGGATGGTCAATATTGCCTGACTTCTCCAGGATAGACTGTACCGTCTCATACATCTTTTCAAAATACGGTTTGGAGTTCTCTGCTCTTACTCTGGCTCTCTGAAGCTTTACGGTGGAAACTAATTTCATGGCTTTGGTGATTTGCTGCGTACTTTGAATACTGTCTTTCCGCCTTTTAATGTCTCTCATTGATGCCATATCACTTCACCACCCTTAAAACTGCGCCTTGAATTCTGTAATCGCTTTCTGAATCAGTTCGTCCGTTTTTTCGCTGATTTCCTTCGTATCACGAATTGCGGAATAGATTTCCGGATATTTGGTATCAATATACTCCAGTAATCCAGTCTCAAAATCAAGCACCCGTTCCACAGGAATATCCAGCAGATATTTTTTTGTCACCGCATAAATAGTGATAACCTGTTTTTCTACAGGAAGCGGACGGTACTGCGGCTGTTTTAAAATCTCCTTAATTCTTTCACCCTGTGCCAGTCTCTCTTTTGTATCGTCATCAAGCTCAGAACCAAACTGAGAGAAAGCTGCCAGCTCACGATACTGCGCAAGCTCGGTACGAATCGGGCCCGCAATCTTTTTCATGGCTTTTATCTGTGCAGCTCCACCTACTCGGGATACGGAAAGACCCGCATTGATTGCCGGACGGAAACCGGCATTGAACATCTCTGTCTCCAGATAAATCTGACCGTCTGTAATGGAAATTACGTTCGTCGGGATATAGGCAGAAACGTCACCTGCCTGTGTCTCAATAATCGGAATCGCGGTCAGAGAGCCTCCACCCAGCTCGTCGGAAAGACGGGATGCTCGCTCTAACAGTCTGGAATGCAGATAGAATACATCTCCAGGATATGCTTCACGTCCCGGCGGTCTTCGAAGAAGCAGAGACAGGGTACGGTATGCCGTTGCATGCTTACTCAGGTCATCGTAAATTACCAGTACGTCTTCTCCGTTTTCCATCCATTCTTCGCCGATTGCACATCCGGCATATGGCGCAATATACTGAAGCGGCGCCAGCTCACTGGCTGTGGATGCCACAACGGTTGTATAATCCATTGCACCGTATTCTGTCAGTGTTTTTACTATGTTGGCAACGGTAGATGCTTTCTGTCCGATTGCCACATAGATACAGTGCATATTCTGCCCTTTCTGATTGATAATGGTATCTACTGCAATGGCCGTTTTTCCTGTCTGACGGTCACCGATAATAAGCTCTCTTTGTCCTCTTCCGATTGGCACCATGGAGTCAATCGCCTTGATACCGGTCTGTACCGGTGTGTCTACCGGCTGACGGTCAATAACACCGTGAGCGACTCTTTCAATCACTCGTGTTTTTGTTGATTCAATCGGACCTTTTCCGTCGATTGGCTGGCCCAATGCATTAACAACTCGTCCGGTCATGGCATCTCCCACCGGGACCTCTACCACGCGGCCGGTTGTTTTTACTGTATCGCCCTCATTGATATTTCTCTGATCACCAAGCAGTACGGCACCAACATTATCCTCCTCCAGGTTCATGACCATACCGTACACTTCTCCAGGAAATTCAAGAAGCTCACCCTGCATTGCATTTTCCAGACCATGAATACGTGCGATACCGTCTGCCACCTGGATTACAGTTCCTACATCGGTTGTTTCCAGCTTCGCCGCATAATTTTTAATCTGTTCTTTAATTACAGAACTGATTTCTTCCGGTCTTAAACTAACCAACGCCTAATGCACCTTCTTTCTATATATCTGTAAAATCTCTTGTAATACTTATGACAACTGAATCTTTGACAGCTGTGCCTTCAGTTTGTCAATCTGTGTCTTTAAGCTGCTGTCTACCACTCTGTCTTCAATACGGATTACCAGTCCTCCGAGAATAGCAGGATCCACCCGGTAATCGATTTCAAAAGAGACATATCTGGTTGTTTCGAGCAAACGCTTTTCTATCGCTGCCTTTTGCGTATCGGAGAGAACCACCGCCGATGTTACGCTGGCAGTCCCAATTCCTTTATGCTCTTTTACTTTGTGAAGAAAATAATCCAGAATGGCGATAATATCATTATAGCGATCCTTGGTCACAATAATATGGAAGAAACCGAGAATCTCATCTGATACCCGTCCCTTAAAGACGTTCTCCATGATAGTAATTTTTTCTTCTTTTATAATCTTCGGATGATTCAGCAATTTCAGCAGTTCTTCATTGTCCAGAAATATCTGCCGTGATGCCAGAATCTCCTCATAGAAGCTATCCAGTCTGTTTTCCTCGAGTGCAAGTTCAAACAGAGCATCACCGTAAGTACTGCTTACTAATTTAGCCATGTGTCATCACCCATCTCTTCCAGTGTCTGTTCTATCAACGCATTCTGTTTTGCCTCATCCATGGAAGCGGCAACAATCTTTTCAGACATAAGAGACGCCACAGAAATCATCTCCTGTTTCACTTCATCCTTGACACGCTTTTTCTCAAGCTCTGCCTCCTGACGGGCACTCTCGATGATTCTGGAAGCCTCATTCTTCGCATCTGCAATGATCTGGTTCTCCCTCTGCAGTGCTTTCTTTCTGGAATCAGAAAGAATCTGCTCTGCAACTTTATCAATATCTTTTAACTTTCCATCATATTCGTCCTTCATCCGGACAGCCTCTTCCTTGTTACGGGCCGCATCCCTCTGATCCTTCATGACCCTTTCTTTACGGTCATTCAGAATCTTTCTGACCGGGTCCAGCAAAAGATAGCTGGCAGCCATAAAGAGAATGAAAATCGCGATACCCTGAAAAACAAGCGTAAAAAGAAGCTGCGGATCCAGTCCGAATATTCTGTTATCCAGTGTTAATAACACTCTTTGGCCTCCTTTCGAATAGCCCTCGGGCGCACGATTTTATAATTTTCCAATCAGCGGATTTGCATACATCAGAATCAGCGCCACAACCAGACCGTAAAGACCGGTTGTCTCGGCAACAGCCTGTCCCAAAAGCATCGTTGACATGATATCTCCCTTTGCGCCCGGGTTACGTCCTACTGCAGAAGCACCGTAACCGGCTGCAATACCCTGTCCGACACCAGGTCCGATACCGGCAATAACAGCAAGACCGGCACCAATTGCTGAACAAGCCAAAATTAAACCTTCGTTTGTAATTCCTGTCATCATAATGTGATTCCTCCTTAAAATAAAATACTTTTTCGGTTAAATCGGATATTCTCCCATTGTTAATCAGCGTATTTATCTGTGATAAATGTCATGGTCAGCATTCCGAATACATAGGTCTGGATTGCTCCGGAAAACAGATCAAAGTAGGCATGCAGAAATGCCGGAACTCCAATCTTTGCAAACCATGGAAGCAGGCTGTACCACAACCCCAGCATAATCGTTCCTGCCAGTACGTTTCCGAACAGACGCAGGGACATGGAAACCGGAGTGGCAAACTCGCTGATAATATTGACCGGGAGAAAGATCGGGAACGGCTCAAATAAATCTTTGACAAAGCGAATACCTTTACTTTTAATCCATGCGTATTCAATCATGACAAAGGTGATAAGAGCAAGTGCAAATGTTGTTCCGAAATCCGCCGTCGGCGGGCGAAGTCCGAACAGGCCCGAGATATTTGACAAAAAGATGAATGCCATGAGCACTTCCACATAGTTTAAGTAGCTCTTCGCATGATGTCCCATATTGCCCTTCACGACATTGTCGAGAAGCTCAACTATCATTTCCACGGCATTCTGCACCGCATTGGGTTCATCATAATCTTTCATAATCTCATGCCTTGCAAATAAAATCAGTCCCAACAGTACAATACACACAATCACGGTAGATACCATAGTGGTATTGATGGAAAGAGTCTGCCCAAACAATTCAAACTCAAAGTAGCTGTGAATGAAAAAATCCACATCACCTTTCAGAAGCATCGCTCCTGCCGCTGGTCCTGTTAATCCGCATCCCATATCTTCACCTTCCTTTCCTCCGTATTTTTTTAGTTATATAAACATTGGTATACATATGCAGATGAGCCGAAACCTTCAATCCGAGTATCCCGATAATCACTCCCGGGAAACTGAACATCCGAAACCTCATGCCTATCCACGCTGCAACCAGCATAACTAGCGTTCTTATGATACTCCGGATGGTCATAGACCATCTGGCTTTACCGGGTTCCATCATGAGACATTCATCCAGTCCCCGGTACATACTGATACTCATTCCTATGGCAATCCCTGTTCCCAGCAAAAGTCCCAGCGTATAGCTTGCCTTATTCTTAACCAGAAGCAGACCCGCCAGTTCAAATACAAGGCTGTATACGATACATCCGAAGACCAGATCCAGCAGGGTTTCATTTTTCTCCTGCAACCATTTTATCCATTTCATAATGGTCTGATTCCTCTTTCTATTATATTTCTTAAGAAATTAATCTTCCGGGTCCTTTTTTTCCAAAAACTCTGCATCCCACCGGCTCTCCGGCATATCATCTCCTCCGAAATCTTTCTCCGGCGGGGATGGATGCTCCGGTGTACATCCTCTGTCCGGATATGATTTCCGGCTCCGAATATCTCCCAGTCTCACAAAGCGCTGTATCATTGTGTAGCTGGAACGAAATCCAGCCAGAATACCCAGCAGCAGAAATACCGGGAAAAGAATATCCACACCGGTAATCCGGCTGATATGCTGCCCCAGAAATACACACAGAAAAATCGGAACGAGCATACAGATTCCTATCTGTGTAATCAGCACCAGCATAGAAAGTGCTTTTCGTTCTTTTCTCTTCTTTTCTTCTGATTTCATAAAAGAAGCTCCCCGATCACCCGGTCGGCAACCGCTTCCATCACCTGCTCCAATGCAGTAAAACAGCTGGTGTAGGTATCCGGTTCTTCTTCCTTCACTTCCGGAATCTGTTCTTCCACATCGATAAATGTTCCGACAGACATACATGGCGTGCCCGATTCAAAATCATTGTGAATCCGCTCCGCCTGTTCCTCTGTCATGGTCAAAACCAGATCTGCCTCTTCCATCTCCTCTTCCGTGAGCTGTGCCGAGCGAATCTTTTCTATATCATAGCCGTGTCTTCGGAGAAGTCCTGCTGCCACAGGAGAAACCGGTTCGGAAAACAGTACAACCAGCCCCCTCGACACCACTGAAATATCCTGTATCTCTTTTTTCTTAAGAAGCGCTCTTAAAATCGCCTCACCCATAAAGCTTCTGCAAAGATTGTTCTCCCCTACAATGATAATCTTACGATAATTCAATGTATCACCTCCTACAAAGTAATCAGGTGGTAACCTGCCGCCTTCAGCATACGGTTCATCACCGCATCCAGAAGTCCCTCTTCAAAAAAGCTCTCGGAATAAATATAATCAAGCTCCAGAGCATCACTTTCTCTGAGTATATCATAAAGGTTCGCCGCAATCGTTTCCGGATGGCTGCGGCTTCCGATGCTTCTGCGAATATCTGCATCATAAAACGGCAGCGTCTCATCCGTTGCAATCACTCCGACGCGACAGCCCTGCGCTTCTTTTTCCTTCGTCAGGGCATTAATTTTTTCGATGACCGGCTTTTCCGGTCCCTCCACCAGAACAAGCTGTCCTTTTGGCGCATAATGACGATATTTCATACCCGGCGCTTTCGCCCGGATTCCCACAGGCATCTGCCTTCCGGCTACCGCAGGGTCAATCGTCACCGGCCCAAGCAGCTCTTCGAGCATCTCTCTGGTAATATATCCGGGACGAAGTATCACCGGAGCCTCTTCGGTCATATCAAGAATCGTCGATTCAATTCCAATCCCTACCGTCCCTCCGTCAATAATCATGGGGATTCTTCCCTTCATATCCTCCCACACATGAACGGCTTTTGTAGGGCTCGGTCTGCCTGAGGTATTGGCACTGGGTGCAGCTATCACTCTGCCGCTTTCCCGAATCAGTGCCCTGGCAACCGGATGAGAAGGCATCCGGATAGCCACAGTATCAAGACCGCCTGTCGTTCCCTTCGGAACTTCCGGCCTCTTTTTCAAAATAATCGTAAGCGGGCCCGGCCAGAAACGTTCCATAACCGCCTGCGCACTCCGGGGAATCTCCGCGGCAATCTGCGTCACCTGCTCCACATCGGCAATGTGAACAATCAGCGGATTATCCGACGGCCGCCCTTTTGCACTGTAAATTCTGGCGGAAGCCTCTGCATTCATGGCATCCGCTCCCAGACCGTATACAGTTTCTGTCGGGAAAGCTACAAGCCCTCCCTCTCTGATAATCTCCCCGGCCTCTTTAAGAGAATCCCGCAGTGCTTCCACAACGCGGTCATCTTCTTTCCCCTTCCCGTCAAAATCACAGGAATTCATGTCTATTTTTATTATTTTTGTATCCACACAAAACACTCCCATTACAGAAATACCTGTCGTATTTCCCATGTCCTTTTCCTTTGGAAACGGTGTCTATTTTATCTGAAATCGCGAATCCCAAAGAGAATTTCCCTGGCTCTATTCGTCCCTACATGATAACACGAATCATTTTCAAAGTCAAAAAACATACAGAGGTGGCAAACCTTTCCTTTATCCTTTACTCACCACTATTGGAGTCTTCTCCGAAGAGTTCGGAAATACTCCGGCGTTCTTGCCGGTAAATGCGAGTCATGCGTCAGCATGCAAAAAAAACCTGGTTTTTCTTCTTTCCCTCCGCCTCCGGGCATATGATAAAATAAATTCTCCGGAGACCGTTTTTATGAAATTCAAACATCCCTCTCTTTTGCGTTATCTTCCGGCTATTCTTTTATTTTGCCTTCCGGTTGTCCTGTACGCCCTGTCACATTTTTCCCGAACCTTCGATATCTTCCGGGATACCGGCCATTATACCGTAGTTCTTGATGCCGGTCACGGCGGCAGTGACCCCGGAAAGGTCAGCGTCTCGGGAATCAGAGAAAAAG
This sequence comes from Eubacterium sp., assembly GCA_022769785.1. GTDB lineage: Bacteria > Bacillota > Clostridia > Lachnospirales > Lachnospiraceae > Anaerobutyricum. Next base: position 6,836 of record JALEIY010000116.1, on the reverse strand, counting down.
ACATTAACCTTGCCCTTACCCTCAAATGCAAAACCATTCTGGAGCAAAACGGCATTAAGGTCATTCTGACCAGAAGCTCCGACCGGAGCCTGGAAGACCCTGACGTATCCCGGAAAAAAGCCAGCGACCTGAAAAACCGAAAGGAAATCATGACCGGGAATCATGCCGACTGTGCGGTCAGTATCCATCAAAACAGCTATCCCGATTCGGCACAGCACGGTGCGCAGGTCTTCTATTATCCGACCGATGAGGAAGGGAAAAAACTGGCTTCCCTTATCCAGAAGCAAACGCAGTATCTTATGACGAATGATAACAAAAGAACCATTAAGGCAAATGCGGACTATTATCTCCTCCGGGACAATCCTGTCCCCACAGTCATCGCGGAAATCTGCTTTCTTTCGAATCCTTCCGAGGCTGAAATGATTGCGGATGAATCCGTACAGGAGAAAGCGGCCTTTGCGATTGCGATGGGGATTATGCAATACCTCTGCTCCTGAAATCACGGATATTCCAAAGCTTCCTTAAAAATCTCCGCTGCTGTCGTCCTTTTACCTTGACAAGGTCTGCCGATACCATTTCCTCTTAACTTCGTATTCCTTTTCAGCCCCGTGCCGGGAAGTATATCATGTTTTACATATTTTTACAACACTTTTTATTGTTTCCTTTTTCTTTTTTACAGACCAAATATTTTCCGATGGTACGGAAAAATATATTCCGTGACTGATTTTAACACTTTACAGTTTCCCGAATAATGTTTATACTATACACACCATAAATACGGAACTGTTTTGGTGTTTCCAATTTTTGAAAAAGGAAGTGAATCAATGAAGCTTGAAAAACTGAACGATAACCAGATTCGCTGCACTCTCAGCAGAGCAGATTTAGATAAAAGACATCTTCGGCTTTCCGAACTGGCCTACGGCTCCGCGAAAGCAAGAGCCCTGTTTCGTGATTTAATCCGTCAGGCATCCGATGAACTGGGCTTTGAGGCAGATAATATCCCTCTTATGATTGAGGCTATCCCTGTTTCGAGCGACTGTCTTGTTCTGGTCGTAACCAAGGTGGAAGATCCCGATGAGCTGGATACCAGATTTTCCCGTTTTTCCACCCTTTCCGAGGAGTTGCCGGATGAGGATGATTACAACACGGGTTTTACAGACGAAGCCGAGGATTTTGACGGAACAGATTTTGAGGAATATGAAGAAGCCGTTCCTTTCGGCGAAAGCTTTGAATCCTCCGGGAAATCCCGTTCTACCGAGGATCCCCTTGACCTGCTCGCTCCTTTTACACAGGCGATTGCACAGGCCAAAAAAGAAGTCCTCAAAAAGCGCCGTGAAGCAGCCGAAAGTAAGGAAAACATGCAGCTTTATGTGTTCCGCTCTCTTGACCGTATTATTGAACTGAGTGCTTTTCTCTGCCCGTTTTATACCGGAGCAAGCACACTCTTTAAAGATAAACGTGAGAACTGCTATTACCTGTTTTTCCTGCGGGATAACATTTCCCGGGAGCTTTACACCCGAGCCTGCACCCTTGCCTGCGACTATGGAACCCGGAGCACTTCTTCCTATGCTTCTCTTTCCTATTGCCAGGAACATTTTGAGCTCATGTTTGAAGGAAATGCCCTCGAAATGTTAAACCAGCTTAACAACTAATTTCATCGACACAGATTTATTCTTACCGTTTTCCATACAGACAAAAATCCCTGTGAAACAGACCAGCACGGTCCGCTTCACAGGGATTTTTAATGTGAATGCGCAGGCAGACACGGGGTTAAGACTGCTTATACAGGCCTTATCCCCTGTCTGTACCACAAATGCTCTTATTTATTTGCCAGATATTCATTAATGCGGGCAAGAACATCGTCTGCGTCCATTCCGTGAACCATGCACGCTTCCTCAAGGCTCTCCATTGCGGAAGAAGGACATCCCACACAGTGCATACCGGCTGCCATTAAGATTGCGGCAATTCCCATATCCATCTGAAGCATCTCACCGATCAAAGTCTGTTTTGTAATCTGTGCTGCCATAACATTACCTCCTGTAATCTTATCAATGCCGTAAGGCATCTGAATTCTTTGTTACTTTCCAGCACTCAGTATAATACATCGGTTCTGAAAATTCAATTATTTTTCAATCTCCTTGATAAGATTAATCATTTCAATTGCAGCCAATGCACAGTCATAACCTTTATTTCCTGCTTTTGTACCTGCACGCTCGATAGCCTGTTCAATATTTTCTGTGGTAACGATACCGAATAATACCGGAATCTTTGCGTTAAGTCCAACCTGTGCCACACCTTTGGAAACTTCGTTGCAGACATAATCATAATGGCTGGTTGCTCCACGAATGACTGTTCCAAGTGCGATAACTGCGTCATATTTTCCGGAAGATGCCATTTTTTCACAGATTAACGGAATCTCAAAAGCACCCGGAACCCATGCCACATCAATGTTTTCTTCTTTTACTCCGTGACGAACCAGTCCGTCTACGGCACCGCCTAACAGTTTTGATACAATAAACTCATTAAATCTGGCACAGACAATACCGATTTTCTCTTCTCCGCCTACCAGTTTTCCTTCAAATACATTTACTCCCATTTTATTTTCCTCCTGTGATTGTTTATTTCCTCCGCATTTTGCGGAAACTGCTGTTTTTAAAATATTACTATGGCTGCGACGGCTTCGGACCGCTGCAGATTTTATTCATACCAGGTATAGTGACCCATTTTCTCCTGTTTTGTTTTCAGATAACGGCGGTCATCTTCATGCGCTTCCATGACGATTGGTACTCTTTCCACGATTTCAATGCCGTAGCCGGATAATCCTACTACCTTTGCCGGATTGTTTGTCATAAGGCGAAGCTCTTTGATTCCAAGGTCTGCCAGAATCTGTGCACCAATACCGTAATCTCTTAAATCCTCCGGGAATCCAAGGGCGATATTTGCTTCCACGGTATCAAGTCCCTGTTCCTGAAGAACGTAGGCCTTCAGCTTGTTAATCAGACCGATTCCACGGCCTTCCTGACGCATATAAACAAGTACGCCGCGGCCTTCTTTTTCAATCATGTTCATGGCTGCCGCATACTGCTGTCCGCAGTCACATCTTCTTGAACCAAGGGCATCCCCGGTCAGACATTCGGAATGGATACGGCAAAGTACCGGTTTTCCATCGGAAACATCTCCCTTGATAATTGCCACATGATGTTCTCCGTTTAATTTATTGACATATCCGCGAATCCGGAAATGACCGTATTTGGTTGGGAAATCCGCTTCCGCTTCGCAGTTTACGAAGTTCTCGGTTCTTCTTCTGTACTGAATCATATCGGCGATGGTAATAATTTTGATGTCATGCTTTTTGGAGAATTCAATGAGTTCCGGTACCTTTGCCACGGAACCCTCTTCATCGAGAATACCACATCGAATTGCCACCGGCTGCAATCCTGCCATCACTGCCAAATCCACGGAAGCCTCGGTAAATCCGGTTCTCTTTAATACGCCCCCTTTTAAGGCTACCTTCGGGAAAATATTACCCGGGCGTTTGAAATCTGTCGGCACCGCATTTTCTGATGCTGCTGCCATAATTGTAGTAGAACGGTCTGCTGCGGAAAAACCGTCCTCGACCTTCACACTGTCTAAAGATACGGTGGAACCGGAGTGATATTTCGCTCTGTTCTCCCATATCATTTCCTTCACACCGATTTTTTCTGCCGCCTCTTCGGAAATCGGCATGGTCAGAAGACCTTTTCCGTATGTCAGCATAAAGTTTACGGTTTCCGGAACGGCATATTCTCCGGCCGCCACTAAAACACCATCATTTTCTTTCTCACCGTCATCCACGACAATGACCATTTTTCCCTGTTTTACATCTTCGATTGCTTCTTCAATCGTATTGAACTGAAAATCGCTCATCTGTTTGTGTCCTCCTTTATGAAAAGTCCGTTTTCTTCCTGTCTTATCTTCAGAATCCATTTTCTCTCAAAAACTCCATCGTAATTCGGGAAGAGGGCTTATTCTCTTTTTCCTGATAATTTAAAAGCTTTTCTACATATTTGCCAATCATGTCATTTTCCAGATTGACCGTATCTCCCGGTTTTTTCTCCAGAAGAGTGGTGTGCGTTCCCGTATGTGGAATTACAGAAACCGCAAAGCTTTTCTCATCAACCTTTGCCACGGTAAGGCTGATTCCGTCAATGGTAATGGAGCCTTTTTCCACGATATATTTCAAAACGGACGGCTCCGCCTGTATATAAATCCACACAGCGTTATCATCTTTTTCCATGGCTGTGATTTTGCCGGTTCCGTCCACGTGACCGGCAACGATATGACCTCCGAAACGTCCGTCCGCAGCCATGGCCCGCTCCAGATTCACGCGGCTTCCGCTTTTCAGGGAGCCAAGATTGGTTCTTTTCAGGGATTCATGCATGATATCCACGCTGTAGCTGTGACTGTCAAAGGATGTCACGGTCAGACATACCCCGTTCATGGCTATACTGTCGCCCAGATGAATGTCTTCAAGCACTTTCTCCGCCTCAATGGTGATTACGGCTGACTGTGCGCCCATGCGAATGCTTTTAATCACTCCGACTTCTTCTATAATTCCTGTAAACATTATTCCACCTCGCATATTGCATTATTGTTTCCGATATTCCAGAAGGATATCCTCTCCAAGCTGTGTTATGCCGGTCTGCGTAAACTGCCAGGCCTGCGCAGCGAGAGATTGTCCCGTTCCCTCTACCGGAGTTTTGGCATCGGCACCACCGAAAATCTTTGGTGCCACAAAGGCGTATACCTTCTGTACGATACCCGCCCGGAGAGCGCTCTCATTGAGGATTCCGCCTCCTTCAAGAAGTATGCCGTCAATCTTTCTTTCACCCAATTCTTTCATGAGGACGGCAAGGTCAATCACGCCGTCTTTTTCCGGCAGCCGGAGCACCTCGACTCCTTTTTTTGTAAGCTGCTCCTCTTTTTCCCTGTCGGCATCCTCCATACAGGCCACAATTAACGGCTGTACAGCCGCTGTTTCCACAAGCTGACTGTCTGTCGGAATCCGCAGATGGTTATCGCAGATAATTCTGACCGGGTTCCGTCCGCCTTCCAGACGGCAGTTGAGCATAGGGTTATCTGCCAGTACGGTTCCAATCCCTGCCATAATACCCTTATAATGATTTCTCAGATGCTGAACATATCCTCTTGCAGTCTCTCCGGTCACCCATTTGGAATCTCCGGTATGGCAGGTAATCTTTCCGTCCATGGTCATGGCGTACTTCATTGCCACAAATGGCTGTCCCGTCTGTATATAATGAAAGAAAACATCATTAATGGCATCACATTCTTCTTTCAGGAAATGAGGAATCACTTCGATTCCTTTTTCTCTCAGAATCTGAAATCCTTTTCCGGCTACTTTCGGATTCGGGTCATCAGAACCGACGACAACCCGGGCAATGCCCTCTTCAATAATGGCTTCGGTACACGGCGGTGTCTTTCCGTAATGACAGCAGGGCTCCAGGGTAACATAAATGGTGCTGCCTTCCAATGTGTGTCCGGCTGCTTTGGCATGAGCGATAGCATTTCTCTCTGCATGAAGCTGTCCGTAACACTCGTGATAGCCTTCTCCGAGAATCTCCCCATCTCTGACGATTACTGCGCCAACCATGGGATTGGGATTCACACGGCCACTTCCTTTTTTGGCCAGTTCAATGGCTCTTCTCATATATTCCGGTTTTATCATCTGAATTCTCCTCCCTGTTCCACACATTTGAGAAAGGGGTATCCCCTACTGAGATGAAAAAAGTCCTGAAATCTATCTTTGATAAATCTCAGGACATATAAACATATCGAATAAAAATGCAAAATCTTTTCTGCATCCTGTCATCTTCTTCCATCCGGACTGTACCGTCGGCTCCGGAATCTCACCGGATCATGCCTTTTACAGGCTCGCGGGCTTACATCCGCCTGGATGCTTACCGCCGGTCAGGAATTTCACCCTGCCCTGAAGACCATTTTTTATTTCGTTGACATTATAACTCATTACATTTTAATATACAACCACTTTTTTATGGAAAATGCATAATAGTTTCCATCAGTTTTTCTGAAAAATCGGTATTTATTTTTATGATTTCTCTAAAAAACCGCTTTTGACTTATTTCCTCTCCTAAGGTTCCATACATTTGAGAATGAGGTATCCCCTACTGAGATGAAATGTCATCCGATTTAATTGCTGTTTTAATAACCCTGCTTCAGTTCATAAGAACGAATCAGCTTCACATTGTAGGTTTCGATTTCATTCAGGCAGGATTCATCGAAGCTGCCGGTTGATGTACGGGGTACATACCACGCCTGCCGGTTAAAATAATCCTGCATATCCTGATCGTTAAACATACGACCGTGCCGGGCATATATTTCATTTCTCGTAATACGAAGGCCGTATCGATCAAGCAGTTCCACCGCTTCTGCCGTGTATCTGACACTGTCTGTATACGAAAGTCGGTCCGCCCTGTCATATTTGCTGGAGCCTTTTTTATTGCCCGTCACCAGATAAATCTCTGTTTCCGCCTCGTCTCCCGTTCCCTCTGAAGAAATAACCGCAACCACTGTCTCTTCTGCTTCCTTTTGTTCCGTTTCAACACTGCTGTTTGTCTCTTCCGAAACAGCCTCCTCACTGTCGGCTTTTCCCGGTGCCGCTGCCGCATCGGTTCTCCGGGTTGTCCCGGCAGCAGAAATCTGTCTTTCCTGCCTTTTTTGCAGAGAAGCAAAAGCCCCAATCACTACAAATGTTATCACAAACACCATAAATGTTGTGACTGCCATCATTCGTTTCATATGCCCACCCGTTTCTCTCT
>JALEIY010000098.1 GCA_022769785.1 Eubacterium sp. | reverse complement strand
CATGAGCCGTCTGCACCGCAGCGCCAGCAGCCAGATGTCCCGACTTGCCATCAGTATCCAGAACAGCGGAGGCTGGACCTTTGGTTCGCCGTCCGTTCTGATGATGTTTTACCGCGCGCCGGGCGAGCTGCAAAGCGAGCTTGCCGAGATGGATGAGTGTATGCCCCATTACTATAAGGTCACGGGAAACCACGGACAGGGAGCGGAAACCATCATGCGGGCGGAGGCGGCGTTCATGCAGGGATGTTCCATGGACGCACACATTGAGATGGAACACGCCTATGCCCAGATCGAGGGGAACGGACAGGAGAATATGGCTCTGTGCTGTGATTTTCTGGCACAGCGGCTCTCCCTGCATATGGATATGGAGCAGCGCTATTCCTTTGAGGAGCGTCACATGGAGTTGCTGCATCATCACAACGCCGCATGGATCAATATATGGACTGCCACCAGTGCCTACTACCATGCCCTGGTGGGCGAGACGGAACGAATCCCGGCCGTTTTTGCCGAGCATCAGCTTTCCACAATCAATTTTCTTGCGCCGGGCAAGCCAATGATGGAGATGATTGAAAATCAGGTGTACCTTGCCCAAGGCGCTTATGCGAAAGTGATCGGGCGAAGCACGAGTCAACTGGCTGTGTGCGAAGCAATGCACTATGCGTTGGTTGCGCTGCATATCCGCATTCAGACCGCGGCGGCCTATGAGGTGCTTGGAAAATCCAGGGAAGCGCACGCATGGCTCTCAAAGGCACTTTCCGATGCTGCGCCGGACGGCTTTGTAATACCGTTCGTGGAAAACTATGACCTCTTGCAGCCGATACTGGCACGTGAAATCAAGAGTGACTTGATCGTGAAGATCATCGAGCTGGGCGAAGCAGCAAAAGCGCGAAAAGCGGCAAATACCCGCCCGGGAGCCTTCGACGCGCTGACACAAAGGGAATTTGAAATTGTAAAGCTGATGGCACAGCGGCTTTCCAACCGCGAGATTGCGGAAAGGCTGTTTCTCTCCGAGGGCAGCGTCAAGCAGTATGTGAATCAGATCTATTCCAAACTTCATATCGAGGGCGACACCCGAACCAAGAGGAAGCAGATTGCCGAGCTGTTCTTGCAAAAGACCTAACTTTTGGTTAATGTTTCTTTTTTAAAATTCACTGTACAATGTTTGTATGGTGAATTTTTTTATCTCGTCGGAGAAGATTCCCACTTCCACAAGTGGGGGGTAAAGAATTCATTTCATCAAGTGGGAGTTTTCAATCTCCGACTTCGATAAAAGACTCCGGCGGATTGCGTAAGATGCGTATTAGAAATTTGTCATGCTAACGCCTGACGCGCATCTCGCAGCAAGAACACCGAGGCGTTCTTGAATGGAAATTACTCATAAAAGGAGGGAAAACAATGGAGCGAACGAAAATTAACGGCAATAGAATCCGGATAATTCTTCTGATTCTGCTCATAAGCATGGGTCTTTTCGGTTGCACCGCCGGAAACGACCATGAAGAGATTTCCACTACTTCGGAAATAACCGATACACATTCCGAATCAGAGACTGCCGACACACAGACCGTCACCGACTTAACGGTTGAAGATCTCCCAACTCTTCTGCCGGATGTTTTAAAACTACGGGAAAAGAAGTATGAGGACATGCCGTTTCTGGAAACGCAGGAACAGTTATCGGAATACGCACTGTGGAACTTCCTCTACGGCAGAACCGAATTTGAGTGTCGTCTATCTTGGGATTTGTCATACAATGTGACTGCGGCTGCGCTGGAGCAGGCGTGTGAAGATGCAATGTCCTACTATTTGTTCAGCTCGTACACAGCCTGGGATATGTACACCGAGGATGATGGCAATCCGGACAGTTTATTCGCTAAGGTCAAGCTTTTGTATGATGAGCCTGAGTTTGATCTGGAAGCCAGACTGGGAGCATTTCGCTATGTTATGAAGAATCCTCCTCCTGAAGGCGGCTTTTCAGACTATGACGAAGAAATGGAGTACGCGCGAAAAATACACGATTATGTAGCGTGTAAGGTAACTTACAACCCTATTGGCTATGAACCGAACATTCCGGTAAGTCAAACAAGATACGAGGTTTATCAGGAAGCATACAATGTGCTTGGCGAGAATCAGGATACCGCAATCTGTGCCGGGTATGCCCGGGCTTTTGCGCTGATTTGTCAATATGCCGGCATTAACTGCGCGTGGGTGAGGGGCAACGAAACGGAAGAAAGCAGCCATGCATGGAATGTGATTTATCCCTGCGATGGCAGTGAACCTGTGCTGGTGGATGTGACCTGGGATGATGGACTAAGCGATGATACTGTCGGACAGAATGATGTGGATTACTCCTATTTTTATATTCCGCTTTCCTCGGACTATGAACATGAGATGGACGAAAAAATGGCAAGCTTCATTCAATATATCCAGTAGAAAGGAGAATTCATGTGAATCGAAGATATATTTCAGCGGTCAGACCGTTGGACGGGTTTGTCCTGCAAGTTGATTATGTATCCGGCAGCCGTTTACTACTGGACATGAAGCCGTATCTTGACAAGATCCGTTTCCGGCGGCTTGCTGACCCGCAGGTGTGGAACAGTGTCGTGACAAACGGTATCTTTGTCCGTTTCGGCAATGTGGAGCTGAGCCACGATGAACTGCTGTCCATGGCGGAGCAGGAGTATAAGCCCCATCCCTGATGTTCCACCATGTGGTCGATATATCTCTTTTTGTGGGCCGGATAAAAAAGGAGAAAGGAAGAATCTGTTATGAACCCGATAATTGTTATACTGGTTGTAGTTTTGGCCATCATTTGCTGGTGCATCAAAACGGTCAATGACTTCAAGAAAAAAGAAATTCGTGTGCAGGAGGCTCTCTCAGGCGTAGAGGTAGCATTGACTAAGCGTTACAATGTGCTTACCAAAATGCTGGATACCGCAAAGGGTTATATGAAGCATGAAAGCGAGCTGTTCACAAAGGTCATCGAGCTGCGTCGCGGCATGAGCATTGCGGAGATGAACGATGCACAACAACAAATGGATAACCTGAGCGGAAGTTTTTTTGCCATGGCAGAGAACTATCCAGAACTTCGTTCCAGCGATGTTTTCGTAGAGCTTCAGCGGGGGATTAGGGACGCGGAAGAGCATTTACAGGCGGCGCGTCGATTATATAACAGCAACGTAACCGCCTATAATATGGCGATTGCCATGCTCCCGGCTAAGCTTTTGGCAGGCTCACGTCAGCCTTTGGAATTCTTCGCCGCAGATGCAAGCAAGCGAGAAGATGTAAAAATCTTATTCTGAGAAAGGAATTGATGATTATGGAAGAAAAACAAATGATGACGAATAAACAGTTGGAATCTGAGCTTCAATCATTGCGTAGCAAGGAATTGATTTATAAGATTCTGACATACGGTTGCGGCGCAGGGATGATTTTCATGTTTTTCGTCGGAATGATCCCAATTGTGTTAATTTTGCTTGTGGTCACGCTGTTCAGTGCATATCACTTATCCGATGCCACCAGCACGCTTAAAAAGACGCTTAGCGATAATATCACCAGCAGTGTGATTAAAGAGGTGCTGGGCGATGATGTGGAATATAATCCCTGGGGCAGAATAAACCCTGGCAGCATGGTATTTCCGTTCTCTTATAATACCACGGCTGGCAGCGATCATATCAAGGCAGTCTATAATGGGCTTAACATTGAACTGGGCGACATCGAGTTAATCGATGAGCAGGAATTCACCAACGAAGATGGAATTACAGAAAAGAATAGTGTCACATACTTTAAGGGGCAGTGGCTTACCTGTGATTTTGGTAAGGAACTTGCCGGTGAAGTATATATTTCAGAGTGGGGCAGAAAAGATCGGAGACGTATGAAAAGCAATGCCACAATGGATAACGAACAGTTTAGCAAGCGTTTCTGTGTAATAGCGGATAATCCCCAGGAAGCTTTTTACATTCTCACACCAAACATGATGGAATATATTATCAGTATGGCGGACAAGATCGGCAGCCTTGTCTATATTTCTTTTTTACGAAACGGAAAGATGCACGTTGCGGTAAAGAGCGGGTGCGACTTCTTTGAACTTGGAAAGAGTAATTTTAATGTGGAACAACTACGCCGGAAATTCCTGGATGAGTTGCGTTGGTTTACCGATATTGTCGACACGCTGCGTGTGGAAGATACTATCTATAGGAAGAAGGAGATAAACGTATGACGCTGGGGATGGGCGTATTGGTTCTTGTCGGATATATCGCCCTGACTTTGATTTTTGTGGATGCGGCAAGAAACCAACCGCCTGCGTGACAGGGCGGAACAATAATAATTGGAAGCGAAAAGCGAAAGTATCTTTCAGGATACTTTCGCTCTTTGCTTATGTTTTGCACACCAGAATCTGTCATTTAACCGGATGGCGAGATAATCTGTATCACTTTCTTGAAAAAAACAAAGTAATTACACTGAAAGAAAAAGAGATTGAAAAGCTGAAACAGCCAGCATCGCCGATGAAAGAAAAAAATATAAAAAGTAAAATGTTATTGCTTTTAATAAATATGATGAATCTAGAAGGAGAGCAGATGTTATTTATCAAAAGCATTTGAGAGTTCAAATGCGGTAAGTATTAATGAGACACAGCATACGGCAGGCTACCTTGTTTCACTGCTTGGCATGGTTAGCGGCAAAAATCTGATTTCGGCAGTGAGTGACGAAGCTAAAGTAACGGATTTAAAGAAAGATACAACTTACGCAGTAGTTGCCATTGAAAAAGAAAATCACAGTCCAATGCCTGCGTGTACAGCTTTGTGCAGAATGGAATTCAATATGAATTACTTAATAACTGTCAAAGCCTGGATTATAGATTCCCCTTGCATTTTGAATAAGAATAAAAGCCGGAAGAGTGTGAAAAACATTTTCCGGCTTTTAATAATGGAACAGTTTTCCGCATAGATGTGCTTTACTCAACCAATTTCCAGTTTTCCACAATATTTCAAAAGTATCTTGATATTTTCAAAACCCCTTGACGGAAAAAACATGAAAATATATAATACATATCAAAATGATAGGAAAACAGATTGATAGTAGGAAGGAGAATATGAGATGAGAGAATATATAGACAGAGAAGATGCCTTTGCGCTTTTAAAAAAATATAATCAGGATTCTTTTCATATTCGGCATGCACTGACGGTAGAGGGGGCAATGAAATGGTTTGCGAAAGAGCTTGGCTATTCGGAAGAGGCGGAATACTGGGGGATTGTCGGACTTTTGCATGATATTGATTTTGAACAGTATCCGGAAGAACATTGTATCAAGGCTCCGGAGCTTTTGCGAGAGGCAGGGGTCGGAGAGGATATCATTCATGCAGTCTGCAGTCATGGATATGAGCTGACGGTAGATGTTAAACCGGAGCATGAGATGGAAAAGGTTTTATATGCGGTGGATGAGTTGACGGGACTTATCGGAGCGGCAGCCCTCATGCGACCGTCAAAAAGTGTGCAGGATATGGAGGTAAAATCGGTGAAGAAGAAATATAAAAGTACGAATTTTGCCGCCGGCTGCTCCCGGGAGGTTATACAGAAGGGTGCAGATATGTTAGAGTGGGATTTATCAGAATTAATCCAGAAAACGATTTATGCCATGCGCTCCTGTGAAGCGGAAATCGAAGAAGTAATGAAGGAATATCAGTAGCATTTATAGGCAGAGGGAGGGCTGGAATTATGATTTATCTGGATAATGCTGCCACAACCATGCAAAAGCCGCCGGAAGTCGTGGAGGCAGTGACCAGAGCCCTGACTTCCATGGGAAATGCCGGTCGTGGAGCGCACGAAGCCTCATTGGATGCAGGAAGGGCGATATTTTCCGCCCGGAAAAAGCTGACGGCGTTTTTTCACGGAACTAATCCCGGACAGCTCATTTTTACAGCAAATTCTACGGAAAGTCTAAATATAGCCATTAAAGGTATTCTGAACCCGGGCGACCATGTGATAACCACACAGCTGGAGCATAATTCGGTTTTACGGCCATTATATGAGATGGAAGAAAAAGGAACAGAGCTTACCGTAGTGGAAAGTGACCGGATGGGAAATATCCGGATAGAAGATATCAAAAAAAGTATCCGGGAAAATACCCGGGCGATTGTGTGCACTCATGCCTCGAATCTGACGGGAAATCTGATAGATATCCGGGCTGTCGGCAAGATTGCAAAAGAGAATGGCCTTTTATTTGTGGTGGACGCTTCGCAGACGGCGGGGATTTTTCCGATTGATGTCGAAGAAAATCATATCGATATTTTATGCTTTACCGGTCATAAAGCGATGCTGGGGCCGCAGGGAACGGGAGGAATGTATGTAAAAGAGGGTGTGAAAGTGCGTCCCCTGCTTTCCGGAGGAAGCGGAGTGCATTCTTATAGCCGCAGACATCCCGTGCAGATGCCGGAGGCCCTGGAAGCCGGAACACTTAATGCTCACGGAATTGCCGGACTGGCGGCGGCTGTTGATTATATTAACCGCACAGGAATGGACAAGATTCGGGAAAAAGAACAGAGTCTGATGCAGTACTTTTATGAACGGGTGCGGGAGATTCCGGGAATTACCGTATATGGAGATTATTCGGGAGCGCAGCGGTGTCCGGTGACAGCAATTAATATCAGAGATTATGATTCGGCGCAGGTAAGTGACGTTCTTTTTGCGGAGTACGGGATTGCCACCCGTCCGGGGGCACATTGTGCACCCCTGATGCACCAGGCGCTGGGAACGGTCGAACAGGGGATTGTCAGGTTCAGCTTTTCCCATTATAATACGATTGAAGAAATTGATGAGGTGCTGGAAGCCATAAAGGCTTTGGCTGATGAAACATAGGAGGAGAATATGAACAGAGTTGTTGACGCAAAGGGTCTTGCCTGTCCGCTTCCGGTGGTAAATGCGAAAAAAGCGGCGCAGGAAATGAAAGAAGGCGGAATATTAACCGTATATGTGGATAATGAGATAGCGGTACAGAATCTGCAGAAGTTTGCCGGACAAAAAGGATACGAAGCTTCCGGCAAAAAGATAGAAGAAAAAGTATATGAAGTGACCATTCATGTTACGGCGGCAGAAGGACAGACGGTTTCTTCCGGTCAGGAGGAAGAGATTGCCTGCACACCGGATATCCGCAAAAAGGGAATCACGGTTGTGGTTTCTTCTGACCAGATGGGAAACGGAGAGGAAAAGCTGGGAAGAACGCTGATGAAAGCATTTTTATTTGCTCTCACCAGACAGGACGAGCTCCCGGAAACCATTATGTTTTATAATTCCGGCGCATTTTTAAGCTGTGAAGGTTCCCAGTCCCTGGAGGATTTGAAAAATCTGGAGGCAGAAGGAGTAAATATTATGACCTGCGGAACCTGCCTTGATTTTTACGGACTGAAAGAGAAGCTGGCGGTGGGAACGGTTACCAATATGTATGAGATTGTAGAGACCATGGAAAAGGCGGATAAAATTATCCGTCCATAGTTGAGATAAAAACAGTATTGATTCTCATGAAACACTGTGGTATGGTATGTGCATAACGAAAAAAGGAGGATGTAATCATGAAAAAATATGTATGTGATTTATGCGGATATGAATATGACCCTGCAGTAGGTGATCCGGATAACGGAATTGAGCCGGGTACAGCATTTGAAGATATTCCGGATGACTGGGTATGCCCGCTTTGCGGAGTAGGCAAAGATCAGTTCAGCGAGGCAGAATAATCAGATTTCATCTCGTTTTACAGACGGATATCCGAACTCAAAAAACAAAAAGGCCGCCGGCCGGTTGGACAATTTATCCAATCTGCCAGGGGTCTTTTTTTATCTCGCAGCAAAAACGCCGGGGCATTCTTGAACTCGCTGAAAAGGGCTGTTCATTTGAAGATTCTTTTGATAGAATAGAATTATTCTTGAAAGGAAGGGGTATCCCCTACTGAGATGAAAAAAGGACGGGCAGAAACTGACAGAAAAATGTGCAGGAGGATAATCCGATGGAACAAAAGGATATATCAAAACAAAAGCCGACCGGATGGATGCAACGGTTCAAAGCCGGTATACAAAAATATCGCCGTTTTAAGAAGGAAACTGCAGATAAAAAGTGGTTTTGTATCTTCAATATGATATGTAACATTTTGCTGGCAATACTGACAGTTCTTCCGATGCTGGGTATGGTTGTCAGTAAAGTTCCCTTTTCCTATGAAGTAAACGATGATGCAACGATTGTGCAGATTCTCGATGGCTCTTTTACCGGCACTCCGGAAGCCCACGGGATTTTCATCAAATATCCCCTGTCGTGGATTATGAGTTCACTTTTTGAGAAAAATCCATCCATTGATGTGAATCGATTCCTGGCGGGGCTTTTTCGTCTGTCGCAGACACATTTTGAAAATGTCAACTGGTATCTAGGTGTGATTATCATAATAGAAGCCTTTGCGATGACCGTGGTGCTCTTTCGTATGCTTGATTATTTTGGGCAAAACCGGATTATGATTTGTGCACTGTTTGATTTGGGATTCCTGATTATCTGGCTTTCTTGCTTCAGTGCGCTGACTTTTTCTACTGCCGCCGCATTCTGTGGCAGTATGACGTTGCTTTATACGGCGTTTACGGAAGGGGAAAAATTCTGGAGACCATGGAATCTGGCCGTGTTTGGAGTACTGCTAACCGGGACCTTTTGCTTAAGAACGAATTGTTTTTATATGATTCTTCCGTTTCTTTGTGTCGAGCTTTTGTGGAAATATCATATTATCTTTCTGCGGTCCCCTAAACCGTGGATTGCCGCAGCATTTTTTGGAATTCTTTCCGGAGCACTTTTATATGGCAATACGGTCATGTACAGTTCGCAGCAATGGAAACAGTACAAAATATACAATCATGCCAGGGCATATCTGCAGGATTATACCGGATTTCCGGATTATGAAGATAATGCAGCATTTTTTGATTCCCTTGGAATAAATAAGACGCAAAGAGAAGCCATGGCGAAATATTCCTATTGTCTGGTGGATGATTTTGATATCCGCTGGGTGGAAAAAACCTACGAATATCAAAAGAGCATGGAAAAAACGCAGAGCATCCGGGAAAAAATAAAAGAGGCAGAACCGGTGGCTAAAAAATACTGGGATGAGAAAAAGCAGGCACCCTCCGAATTGAGATTTTATGCACGATATATCTGGATATTATTAATTCCGCTGGCAATTCTGACTGTTGTATTTCATCTCAGAAAAGAAAATATACCTGTACATATCTGGAATATTCTATGTTTTGCTGCCATGGCTTTGCTGCTGCGGGCAGAATGGATTTATCTGGCGATGAACGGAAGATTTCCTGCGAGAGTGGAGGAGAGTATACGCCTTGTGACATTGACTGTCGGCATTATGGCAGCGGGACATTTTCTTCGTCAGTGGAAAGAAAACCGGCTGACTGCCATCCCGGTTCTTGTGCAGCTCCTTCTCGTTGCCTGTCTTTTCCGGACGGGAATCGGACAGGAACAGATTGAGCAGACCGCAGGAAAGCAGAAATATCATCTGACCTATGCTTCCGAAAAGGCGGAGATTTTATCCTATTGCGGAGAACATCCGGAGAATCTCTATGTGCTGGATACCAGGAGCTTTACGAAAATGTCTAGGCCGGGAGACGATACGCATCAGGGTAACTGGTTTATGTCCGGAAGCTGGACTGCTTATACTCCGCTTTATTTTGAAAAACTTTCGTCCTGCGGAATTTCCGGCCTTGGCTCGGAGTTCCTGACGAAAAAAAATGTTTATGTGATTACAAAAGGAAAAAAGAATATTGCTGCGCTTATGGGAATCGAAGACAGAGAAAAGGTGGAAACAGAGATTGCAGATGAAATTGTGACTGGCGGAAATAACTTCTTTGAGATATATAAAGTAAAGAGGGTAAAATAAAATGAAGAAGAAAAAGGATTTCGCAGCAGTATTAAAAATCGGCCGGGACATTTTGGGTATTCTCTGTCTGCTTGTTTTGTTTGTCGTAAGCTGGAAATATACAAAACAGTTTTTTCCGGACAGTGCCGGAGAAAAAAGTGAAACTGCCGAAAAGAAAGCGGATGGGACTTACTGTACTTTAAAAAGTAATTCTCTTGACGGAGTTCCCATTTATGCCAATCCGGGTGACACGGAGCAAATCGGTTTTTTCCCGGAAGGAAAATGCTGCAGGCTTCATGCGGTAAAAACTGTGAATGGTAAAAAATGGGCAAAAGTATCTTATTGCGGATTGAATGGCTGGATGAAAAAGAAAATGCTTCATCGGATTTCATCAGAGGAATATTATATTAAAAAAGGAACGATGATATATATTAATGCGATTACGGAAAAAGGAATTTCCGGGTATGAAGAACCTTCCACACTCTCAGAGGTGAAGATTCGTGGATTAAAATACGGGCAGGAATTTTCTGTGGAGGAAATGTCTGAAGGCTGGGCAAAGGTCTCGTCGGAGGGACAACATTTCTGGATTAATATGTATCATGCAGGAAGTTATCCGGGAAGCTGGTGGAAGGTGGAAACACTCAGCTCAGCACAGGAAATCAATTTTCGTGAGGAGCCGGGAGAAAATCAGCCGGTCATCTGTAAAATACCGGAGAAAACAGAACTGAAAATCACAGAATATCAAAACGGATGGGGGAAAACAGAGTATGAAGGCAGCAGCGGCTGGGTAATGCTTCATTATCTCACACCGACAAAAGAAAGGAAGTGACCTGTGATGAATGGATTTGTAAGTTCAGAAAGAAAAGTGGCGATTATCGGAGCAGGGTTCGTGGGAGCGTCCATTGCCTATGCCCTGACCATCCGAAAGCTTGCCAGGAAAATTGTTCTGATTGATATCAATGAAAAAAAGACAGAAGGAGAAGCACTGGATATTGCGCATGGCATCCCGGATATGGGGATTTCCTCCGTGTATGCCGGAGGCTACAGTGACTGTAAAGACTGTGATTTGATTATAATTACTGCGGGACGTAACCGCCGGCCGGGCGAAACCAGACTGGATTTGATTGCAGGTAATTCGCAGATCATGAAAGATGTGGTTGACCAGGTGAAAAAATACTATACCAAAGGTGCGATTATGATTGTCAGTAACCCGGTGGATGTGTTAGTATATCAGTGTTCCCGGTGGATGGATTTGCCAAATGGTATGGTTTTTGGAACCGGGTGTGTGCTTGATTCATCCAGACTGACCAGGCTGATTGCGGATTACACCAGATTGAATACCGAGGTGGTAAAAGCAACCGTAGTCGGAGAGCATGGGGATGCGCAGATACCAATCTGGAGCCGGACTTCGATTGCCGGAGTTCCGATTGAGGAATACTGTGAAAATGTAGGACTGCCATGGACGCAGGAAGAAAGACAGAAGCTGACCGATAAGGTGCGGAATATGGGAGCAGAGATTATCCGCGATAAAGGAAAAACGCACTATGGTATTGCCACCTGTGTCTGTTATCTTGCGGAGGCGGTTCTTAATCAGCGTCTTACCATTGCTCCGGTGTCAACCGTTTTTCAGGGAGAGTATGGCATCCGTGATGTCTGCCTGAGCGTTCCTTCTATTATCGGAGTAAATGGCGTGGAAAAAAGACTGGAAGAGCGCTGGTCGGATGAAGAATTTACCAAATTTAAAGCGGCAGCACAGAAAATGGAGGCAGTTCTTAAAAATCTGTCCTGAAGCTGCCGGAAGGAGGATATGATATGAAACGAGCAAGTGATTTCAGAGAAATTGCGAGAAATGCCCTGTCGGGCCGTTGGGCACCGGCCGTGGGAGCAACCTTTGTGGCCTCTCTTTTAGGTGCAGAGATTCCGATGTCGGGAGGCGGCGGTTTTTCTCTGAATTATGTTTTTTCCAATAATGACGAAAATGTTGACCGGATAATAGACAGTATGCCGTCTTCCGTATTAATCGGTATCCTGGCAGTCATTGCCGGAGTTGTGGCGGTTTTTGCCGTTGTCGGTCTGGTACAGTTTATTGTCGGTGGTTTTGTCAGCCTTGGTCTGATGCAGTATAATCTTGATTTGATTGATGGAAAAGAAGTAACTTTTGGTCAGATATTTTCCAAATCATCTCTTCTTGGTAAAGCGTTATGGCTTCGACTTCGGACGGCAATCTTTACGATGCTGTGGTCATTGCTGTTCATTATTCCGGGGATTATCAAAGCGTATTCTTATAGTATGTCCGGCTTCATTATGGCGGAAAATCCGGAGATGAGTGCCAAGGAAGCCATGACCGTATCCATTGATATGATGAAAGGAAATAAATGGAGACTGTTCTGTATGGAAATCAGCTTTATTGGCTGGGGGCTGCTCTCTGTCTTAACTCTTGGAATCGGATACTTATGGCTTAGCCCTTATATGAACGCAGCCTATGCCGCATTTTATGATGATGTTTCCAGAAATGAGTTTTAAAAATCGTATAGAGGTAACTTAACAGAGGAAAGGTGTCGGTTCGCGGAATCGGCATCTTTTTCATTTCTTTGAATAGTGTAATTGCTTCAGTATAAATCGTATGAAAAAATTATATATTATCAGATTCCTGGTAAATCGTACAGAGAATTATATTGTTAAAAAAAGTAAATATAAGACTAATATGTAAATAAAATTGGATAATGAAATGTAATTATTCCCCATTATTTACAAATAATTACCTTTCTATTTTTGTCTAAAATAGTATAATTATGTAATATAAAAGCTGATATTTATTATAAATATATCGGCTAACTATAAAAAGAAAGGACAAAAAAGAGTGATGAGAATCGTAATGGGGGAGGAAAAAAAGTTGATGACGGAGTATGGGAGGTATGTGTTACAGTATGAACTGACAGAACATTGTTCTGATACGCAGGAAAGCTTTGACAGATATTACGGCATCCGGATTGTTCAGAAAAGGGAGAGGGAAGCTGCCGTTTTTGATGAATGTGTTCTAAAAGGTATTACAGAAAGTGTTGAGGAGGCAAAAGCATTATTTGAGAGTCTGGTGGATGGACTTGTTATGCCGGTTTCTCTGTGCGAGATTGTAGATGACTGGCAGTCCGTGAAAGAGGGATTTGCCGTCTGAAAGAAAGATGTTCAGGAGAAATCAACCATTCTTTGTGTTTCGCTGCCGCTCAAAAAATGATATAATATCTGAAAAGTAATGAGGAAAGCCGAAGATTACGGTTTTTAACGGAGGAGAAGTATCATGATAAAATATAAAGCGGTACATCAGGGCGGAACCGGTGAGATTGTTGAAAAAAAGTCCAGATTCATAGCCCATGTTGCTTCCGTCGCTACGGTTGAGGAGGCACAGCAGTTTATTGAAGATATTAAGAAAAAATACTGGGATGCCCGACACAACTGTTATGCTTTTGCAGTCGGTGTGGAAAATATGCTCACCAGATGCAGCGACGACGGAGAGCCGGGAGGTACCGCAGGGAAACCGATTCTCGAAGTGATTCTCGGAAGTGGGATTCACAATGTGGTGATTGTCGTTACCAGATATTTTGGCGGTACTCTTTTAGGAACGGGAGGTCTGGTAAGAGCCTATACAGAAGCGGCTCAGGAAGGACTTCGGCAGTCCGTGATTATTGAAAAGATTCCAGGGAAAAAGATGCTGCTCCGGACGGATTATACGGACCTTGGGAAGATTCAGTATATTCTCGCCCAGCAGGATGTAAGTATTCTGGATACTCTGTACACAGAAGCGGTGGAGATTACTGCCCTGTTTCCGGAGGAAGAGTCAAAGAGACTGGAAAAACTGCTCACGGAGGCAACAAGCGCGAGAGTAGTTCTCGAGGAGGCGGAAAGTGTCTATTTTGCCCGTGCGGAAGGAGAGATTCTAACTTTTCCGATATAAATATACACTGTTTTACGAAAGAAAAAGGCGAAACCCGAATATTGGGTTTCGCCGGATTCTTTTTTCAGTATTCTTTTGCTGTTTATGACTGCGCATTACGTTTTGCGCGGTAACGGGCAGTAGGGTCCAGTATTTTTTTACGGATACGGATATTTTTCGGGGTGATTTCCAGAAGCTCGTCAGTATCGATAAATTCCAGGGCCTGCTCCAGACTGAGGATTTTTGGCGGTGTCAGTTTCAAAGCATCATCAGAGCCGGAAGCACGGGTATTCGTCAGTTTTTTTGTTTTGCATACATTCACTTCGATGTCATCGGATTTACCGTTCTGACCAATTATCATACCGGAGTATACCTTTTCGCCCGGACCGACAAAAAGAGTACCTCTTTCCTGTGCGTTAAAGAGACCATAGGTGATGGTCACGCCGGATTCGTATGCAATAAGAGAACCCTGTTTTCTGTATTGGATATCTCCCTTATAAGGGCCATAGCCGTCAAAGAGGGTGTTCATGATACCGTTTCCTTTGGTATCGGTCATGAATTCGCCGCGGTAGCCAATCAGTCCTCTTGATGGGATGGAGAATTCTAACCGTGTATATCCGGTGCCGGACATACTCATGTTTTGCAGTTCGCCTTTTCGCTGACTCAGTTTTTCAATGACAACTCCGGAAAACTCTTCCGGGACATCGATGATTGCGATTTCCATCGGTTCGGTTTTTTTGCCGTTTTCATCGGTTTTGTAGAGAACCTCTGCTTTGCTGACTGCAAATTCATAACCTTCCCGGCGCATATTTTCGATAAGGACTGATAAATGAAGTTCTCCTCTGCCGGAAACCTTGAAAGAGTCGGTATTTTCCATTTCTTCTACCCGGAGGCTGACATCCGTATTCAGTTCGCGAAGCAGACGGTCACGAATGTGACGGGAGGTAACGTATTTTCCTTCCTGTCCGGCCAGTGGACTGTCATTGACAAGGAACTGCATGGCAATGGTTGGCTCGGAGATTTTCTGGAAAGGAAGCGGCTGTGGATTTTCCGGAGAACAGATGGTGTCGCCGATATGAATATCCGCAATGCCGGAGATTGCGACAATAGAGCCTACGGTGGCTTCGGATACTTCCACTTTATTTAATCCGGCAAATTCATAAAGCTTGCTGATGCGTACTTTTTTGCTGAAGTCCGGATCATGATGATTGACGAGAACCACATCCTGATTCACATGGATGGAGCCGTTTTCTACTTTGCCAATACCGATACGGCCAACGTATTCATTATAATCAATGGTGCTGATTAAAACCTGAGTATCTGTATCCGGGTCGCCGGTCGGCGCAGGGATGTGACGGATAATCGTCTCAAAAAGAGGTTTCATGTCTGTGCCGTGTTCATTAAGCTCAAGCATGGCAATACCGGATTTGGCGGAAGCGTAAACAAAAGGACTGTCGAGCTGGTCGTCTCCGGCATCGAGCTCCAGGAAAAGTTCAAGAACCTCATCCATAACTTCTTCCGGTCTTGCTTCTGGACGGTCGATTTTATTGATACATACAATAACCGGATGATTCAGTTCCAGAGCTTTTTTCAGAACGAATTTTGTCTGTGGCATCGGGCCTTCAAATGCGTCAACCACGAGGATGACACCGTCGACCATTTTTAAAACACGTTCTACCTCTCCGCCGAAGTCGGCATGACCGGGAGTATCAACGATGTTAATTTTTACGCCTTCGTATGTGACGGCTGTATTTTTGGAGAGAATGGTAATACCACGTTCTCTTTCGATGTCATTGGAATCCATGATACGTTCTCCGACCTCCTGGTGTTCACGGAACGTACCGCTTTGTTTGAGCAGCTCATCCACCAGCGTGGTTTTTCCATGATCGACATGAGCGATGATGGCCACGTTACGGACGTCTTCTCTTGATATTTTCATAATAATCCTTCTTTCTTTCACATCTACAATAAAATTCAGAATCTGACTGAACATTTTTTGATGATACATAAGCGAAGATATTCTAGCATAAACCTTTCGAAGAAACAATAAAAAAATACGGAAAACGGGGTATTTCGATAAAAACAGGAGTCTGCATCTCTTTTAAAGGTTGACAATCTCAGACAGAATTATTATACTGAATCTGTTTTGATAAAAGTATAATGTCGTGTTTGTTTGCTTTGAAAACAGAAAGATACGCAGATTCGAAGGTTGACCGTGCTTAAGAGGCCGGTTGGATTTTGATTTATCCCTGTCAGACAGAACGCATTTTAAAAAATAACGGGATTTATTCATAATTTTGGATTTCGCGAATAACATTAATGTATACAGAAGGCTGTGTTACATACAGGAAGGAGCAAACATGACAGAAAAAATTTTAAAAAATAACCAGGCGGTTGTTGCCGGAGAAGTTGTTTCCGATTTTGAATTTAGCCATGAGGTATTCGGAGAAGGGTTTTATCTGGTGAAACTGAAAGTGAGCAGACTCAGTCATTCAAGTGATATTATTCCACTGCTGATATCAGAGCGGCTGATTGATGTCAGTCAGTCCTGCGTCGGACGCTTTATGGAAGCAAGAGGGCAGTTCCGATCCTATAACAAGCATGAAAATAACCGCAATCATCTGGTGCTTTCTCTGTTTGTCAGAGAACTGGAGATGTTGGATGTTTTGGACAATCGCAAACCGAATATGATTTTTCTTGACGGCTATATCTGCAAGGAACCGGTATACAGGACAACGCCTTTAGGAAGAGAGATTGCAGATGTGCTGCTGGCAGTGAACCGGGCATACAGTAAGTCGGATTACATTCCGTGTATCTGCTGGGGAAGGAATGCCAGATATGCCGGAAACCTGCCGGTTGGAAGCCGCATTCAGCTCTGGGGAAGGATTCAGAGCAGAGAGTACCAGAAAAAGATCAGTGAGGATAATGTGATTAGCCGTATCGCATATGAGGTTTCAGTAAACAAGATGGAATATTGCGATGATGGTATGAGTCTGGAAGGCAAAGTTGCAGACTCTGGAAATATAAGTTGATGATAAAAGGCTGCTCAAAAGAGCAGTCTTTTATCGTTTATAATATAGAAGAAAGGATTATTTTTATGAAGATTACCCCTTTAAAAGGAACCAATGATTATCTGCCGGCAGAGGCAGAGCTCAGAGATTACCTGCAGAGAAAAATTTGTGAAACCTATGAAAATTGTGGATTTCAGAGAATTTTTACGCCGATTATTGAGGACATTGAAAATCTTGATAAGAGCGAAGGCGGAGATAATCTGAATCTTATCTTTAAAATAATGAAACGAGGCGATAAGCTGAAAAAAGCGATGGAAGCGGGAGACACTGCGAATATTGCGGACATGGGGCTTCGCTATGACCTGACTTTACCGCTTAGCCGCTATTATGCAAATAACCGTGCGTCTCTTCCGAACCCGTTTAAGGTGATTCAGATTGACCGGGTTTATCGTGCGGAACGTCCGCAGAAGGGCCGATTAAGAGAATTTATGCAGTGTGATATTGATATTCTTGGCTCTGAATCTTCTTCCTGCGAAATCGAGCTCATTCATACCACTGCAAAGGCACTTTTAGGTATCGGAATCAGTAATTTTAAGATTCGTATTAATGACCGCCGTATTTTAAGAGAGGTACTTCTTTCTCTTGGCTTTGGGGAAGACCAGCTCGATAGCGTATGCATTTCTTTTGATAAACTTAACAAAATTGGCGCCGAAGGCGTGGAAAAAGAACTGCGGGAAAAGGAATATGATGAGACTGTCATTGCGAAGTTTATGGAACTTGTATCAAATGCGCCGTTTACACTGGAATATGTAAGAGGACTTTGTGAGAATACGGAATATATTGACAGTCTTGCGAATATTATTGATATCTCCAATGAACTGGCAGAAGGAAAATATACGGCAGAATATGACATGACACTTGTGCGGGGTCAGGGATATTATACCGGAACGGTGTTCGAAATCGAGTCTCTCGATTTTAACAGTTCCATTGCCGGCGGTGGAAGATATGATAATCTGATTGGTAAGTTTGTGAAAGAGCAGGTTCCTGCGGTAGGATTTTCCATTGGATTTGAGAGAATTTTCAGTATTTTAATGGAGAAAAAAGCAGCAGCTGCCGATAGAAAGAAAAAAGTAGTTCTTCTTTATGACGAAGGAGATATTGGCGCAGCCATCGTAAAAGCGGAAGAATTGAGAAAAAGCTATGCTACCGCTTTATATGTGAAGCCGAAAAAGCTGGGTAAATTCCTGAATCGCCTGGAAGAACAGGGATATGATGGATTTATGGTATTCGGAAGAGATGAAGAAGTAAAAATGTTTGAAAAACAGTAGGCCGGATATTTGTCAGGCAAACGGAGACAAAAACAGTTCACAAGATTGACGGTAGATTTTTCACAGAAAATATGATATTATGAGCAAAACATAGTTCATTCATGCATTTTTGATGGAGAAAATATGCATTTTCGGAATGATTCAAATCCAGTATACCCGCCTGTTTTGGTGATGCAGGATTTTTTTCTGAAGTGTCTCCATCTGTAAAATGCAGGATTTTGCAAATGAAAGGTCAAAATATGGACGGAAGTATACAGATATATTATGGGCTGGGACGCGGAAAAACAACAGCGGCACTGGGGCTTGGGATTCGGGCAGCCGGTGTCGGCAAACAGGTAATCATGGTGCAGTTTTTAAAAAGCAAGCACTCAGATACATTGGAGTTTTTAAAGAAGCTGGAGCCGGCGCTGCAGATTTTTCGTTTTGAGAGATCAGCCTGTGGATATGAAGATTTGAATCCGGAAGAAAGGCAGGAGCAGGTGTCCAATATAAAGATGGCTCTCGGTTATACCAGAAAGGTTTTGGATACCGGTCAGTGCGATTTGCTGATTCTTGATGAGATATTTGGATTGGTAGATTACGGAATTATTACTGTGGATGAGTTAAAAGAGCTTTTGGATGTCAGGAATGAATCCATGGCTCTGATTCTGACAGGTCGACATCTGCCGGATGAGTTCAGAGAGTTGGCCGACTGCATTTATTGTATTAGCACTGAGAAAGAGCTCAGCCCTGAAATACTGCAATAGAATATTTATTATAGAAAGGAAGGATCATTATGGCTGTTTTTACAGGAGCAGGTGTTGCGATTGCCACACCATTTGATGAGAATTATAATATTGACTATGAAGCATTTGGAAAACTGATTGATTTCCAGGTGGAAAATAAGACCGATGCCATTGTTGTCTGCGGTACAACAGGAGAGGCTTCCACATTAAATCATGAGGAACACATTGCAGCGATTCGCTATTGTGTAAATCGTGTCAATAAACGGGTGCCGGTAATTGCCGGAACAGGTTCTAATTGTTCAAGAACAGCCTCCTGGCTGACAAGACAGGCAGAGATGGCAGGAGCAGACGCTGCCCTTGTAGTGACTCCATATTATAATAAAGCAACACAAAACGGTTTGATTGACCACTATTCTTATATCGCCAGACATACCAATCTGCCGATGATTCTTTATAATGTACCAAGCCGTACCGGATGTAAAATTGAATCCGCTACCATGGCAAACCTGGTAAAAACAGTGGATAATATTGTTGGTATCAAAGATGCTACCGGTGATGTTACCTACACGGCACAGTTAATGTATGATACACAGGGAGATATTGATGTGTATTCCGGCAATGATGATATGATTGTTCCAATGCTTTCTCTTGGAGCAAAAGGAGTCATTTCCGTATTATCCAATGTTGCTCCGGAAGATACTCACAATATTTGTGCTGAATATTTTGCAGGTAACGTAGAAAAGAGCCGTGAGCTTCAGATTAAATATCTTGAACTGATTCATGCGCTGTTTTGTGAAGTAAACCCGATTCCGGTAAAAAAAGCACTGGAACTGATGGGAATCTGCGGAGGACATCTGAGGAGACCACTTTCTGAGATGGAGCCGGAGCACACAGCACGCCTGAAAAAAGCAATGATTGAAGTGGGTATTCTTTCCGAATAGATTTCAACATTTCAGAAGGAGTCTCCCGCTTCAAGCGCGCAGAGCGCTAAGCGGTGGGTAATTAACCAGTTTCAGTAGCGAGTGACAATCCCCTTCTGAAATGTTGAGCCTCCGGCGGATTACAGAGATGCGCATTTGAAATTTGTCATGCTAACGCATGACGCGCATCTCGCAGCAAGAACGCCGAGGCGTTCTTGAAAGTGCAATTGGAGATGAGAAAATGACAAAAGTGATGATGTACGGATGCAATGTCTATATGGGTCATGTCATCTGTGATTTGATAAAAGCGATGGACCATGTAGAGGTTGCTGCGGGGGTAGATGTTACCGGCGTGGCCAATGATGATTTCCCTGTATTTACTTCTCTGGAAAAAGTAGATGTTAAGGTAGATGCTATTATTGATTTTTCTGCTGCCGTGGCAGTGGACAGCGTTCTTGATTATGCAGTGGAAAAACAGATTCCGCTGGTGGAATGTACCACCGGACTTTCCGAAGAACAGCTTGCCCATCTTGAGGAATGCAGTAAAAAAGTTGCCATTCTTCGTTCGGCCAATATGTCTCTTGGAGTAAATACTCTTCTTAAAATGGTTAAAACAGCGGCAAAGGTTCTTGGAGAAGCCGGTTTTGATATTGATATTGTAGAAAAACACCACAGAAGAAAACTGGATGCTCCATCCGGAACAGCTCTTGCACTGGCCGATTCCATCAATGAAGCCTGTGATGGAAAGTATAATTATGTATTTGACCGCAGTGAGAGAAGAATGCAGCGCCCTGCAGATGAAATCGGTATATCCGCAGTTCGCGGCGGTACCATTGTCGGTGAGCATGAGATTATTTTTGCCGGTACAGACGAAGTGATTGAGTTTAAGCATACCGCATATTCCAGAGCGGTATTTGGAAAAGGAGCAATTGAAGCCGCAGTTTATCTGGCAGGTAAGCCGGCCGGGCTCTATGACATGAGCGATGTCATCGAAGGAAAATAAAAACAGAGAATAATGCCGTACCTGAAAAGTTTTGCTGACTGAATCTCAGGTGCGGCATTTTTATTGAAACACAACCATAAACCTAACCTTTGGTTAATAGTTCCTCTTCCTTTTCTCTGTTACAATAAGATCAGAAAAAGAAAGGAGGGTTTTCTATGAAAAAGAAACCATTATCATTTTTGATGTTTTTCTGCATTCTGATGTTTCTCGGCATCTGCAGACTGGATGTCAGCGCCAGTGAAACGCTGAAAGAAGTTTCCTATACCACTCCGTCCCAAAATGTGGATGGAGAAGAATTCTACGATGTGTCGATTAATCCGAAACTGGGATTTACTGATAACTGGTTAGAGGATGATAACGAATACAAAGTTGCAGTCACCATTACCCCTGTCTACAACAGTGTATGGGTTAGTTCCGGTTCTGACAGGGAGAATCTTGCCACAGAACCCCTGATGCTGAAGCTGATCAATGAAAAAACGAATATCATGTGTATCTATAATGGTGAATATCTCAATCCTGTATATGACAATGACGGACTGATCAGTTCCTTCTCCCAGACCATCTCATCCGTCGAAACAGACTATCTGAATGCCATTAGCTTTGAGGTCATGCTTCCGGACGCATACGACATCGAATCGATCTTTGCAGAATACGGTGAAGACCTCCCTATCGACAGCGTACAATATTCCGTCCAGTTCAAGGTGACCGCATCGGTTTCCCTGCAATCCGGTGTTTCACCTGTTGTGAAACTGAATCAAACGAAAGTTTCCGGCTATGTCAATGATATTTTTTATCTCAATGGAATAGTTGCAAATCAACAAGGTTATTTTAAAATTGTAAAAGCGACGTCCAGCAATTCCTCTGTAGCATCTGTTTCTGCTTCCACCGGAAAAATAACGCTGAAAAAGACCGGCAGCTGCACAATCAAGGTGACCAATGGTTATGGAATGTCCGCTTCTTTCACAGTAACAGTAAAGCCATCCACCCTCAGCCGACAACGTAGCAGCATTACCTGTATTCTTGGAACAAAGATGAATCTTACGGCTAAAGGAGTAGTCCGGTTCTATGGAATTCCTAAATACACGGTGAAGTCTTCCAAGAGCAGTGTAGTAAGCGTAGGAAAAAGCAGTAATCAGCCCATTATCCGAGGCAAAAAAATCGGTTCGGCTGTCCTCACCTTTACCTGCGGAAAGAAGAAATTTTCTATACGTGTCAAGGTTTCCAAAGCCAAAATTGTTCTTGCGTCCTCTGTAAAACTGAATAAAGGAGATAGCCGAACTCTTTCCGCGAACAAGAGTTCAAACGGCATCTATATCAAAAAAGCAGCCAGCACCAAAGGACTTCTGTCTGTGAAGATTTCTTCTAATGGCAGATCTGTGAAGCTGTACGCAAACAAGAGCTTTTCCGGAACCTACGCCTCAGACAAAGTGGTCGTTACTTTTAACAATGGCACGAAAAAAACCATTAAAGTTAAAATCATTAAGACATTCTCCCTGAAGGATGTGAAGATTAAACTGAAGCGCTCCTATTGGGATGGTTCCAAAGCCTGCCTCCAATATACCATAACAAATAACTCATCAAAAAATCTGACAAAGCTGAAAATTTATTACAGTGGTGTCTTAAATGAAGAAGTTAGTGGATATATCAAGCTTAATTCTTCCATCCCCCGGGGTAAATCAAAAACCTTTACCACCAAGCTGGACTACTTTGACTTTCTCGATGAAGCTAAAGTGAAAGTGGTATCTGCTTATTAATATGGTTATATTGCCATGCCAAAAAACTCATATATATCATCCATATTTCAGAGCGCCTTTTTTAGGCGCTCTGTGTTATTGTCGCATCAGGAAAACTCCTCTGCTAAACCGGTATGCTATCCCTAACACACAACGCACCCCAGCCTACAGAAGCATTGGGATATTCGGAAAAGGCGGGAAGTGGTCTGGCGCCCCGCTGAAGAAATGCGGTTATCTTTTCTCCATACAAAAATGGGTCATTTCCTCGCACGATGCCGTATTCCATCAGAAGTGCGGCTGCGCCGGTGACAAAGGGTGCCGCCATAGAAGTGCCGGTGCGGATACTGTAGCCGCCGCCCGGGGCTGTGCTTAAAATGTTGATAGCCGGAGCGGTGATGTCCGGCTTTGTGGACAAAGGTCCGGTGAAGCCACGACCGGAAAAGGGAGCGAACACGTCGGTGGAACTGTCGTACCCGCTGACGCTCAGGATATTTTCGGCAGTCGAGGGAAGCGTCAGTGTCAAATCGGTCGACGGATTTAAAAAGCCTGTCGCAGAGTTGGTGGCTTCGGTGGAAGGGAGCCAGAGATTCACAGAGCCATTGACGGAATAATTGGAAATCAGGTGAAGCTGCCAGATACCGGGAGTGATGAAAGACTGACTGTCGTCAGGAAAAAATGCAATAAAAATCTCCTGAAGGGGCTGGTAAGGAGTCGGTTCGCTGATAATCAGGCGAAGCTGGTTGCCGCCCAGTCGGTACTGATAGATGCCGGGAAGTCCCGGAATCTGAATCTGGTTCCGGCGGTCGGGCAGAAGCAAAACATAGGAAAAATCATCAGCAAAGTATTTCCATAACTGGAGATACAGGGCGGTTTCTCCGGGAGCAATGCTGAAATCCGCCATTACCGTTTTACCGGTGCTGACACGGACTGCACTGTGCCGCCGGGACAGACCTTCGTTACCTGTGGCAATGACAATAGCACTTTTTCCATTGAAAATGCCATTGGCCAAAAAACGTTCCATAAGTCCCCGACCATCATGGGAACCGTCATTGGAACCGTAGCTGATATTAATGCCGAGAGGAATCCCTGCATCAGCGGCATAGCGAAGAGAAAAATCAACAGCCATCATCAGGTTGGCATAATCGGTAAAAACAGAACCGGCTTCATTTTTCAGTTTGACAACAATCAGGGAGGCGGCGGGGGCCGCACCGTGATTCCGGCCTCCGCTGCTTCGGCCGTTTCCTGCGCAGATACCGGCAATATGAGTTCCGTGCCCTGTGGAGTCGGCGGAAGGTACCGGGCCGTCCCAGGAGCTGTCAGAGAGAATCTGATTCAGTACAGTATTAGAAAAAATGTATCCTATCCGGTAAGGATTGGTTTCGTCATAGGGAAGAGACTGGTCCCAGTAGGTCAGAATACGGGAAGTACCGTCATTATTTTGAAAATCCGGATGACGGAAATCCACACCGGAATCGAGAATCGCCACGGCAGTACCCTGACCGGTTAAATCGGAAAATGTAAAATTGTCGGAGAAAAATTCCGGTAAAGAGATAAAAGGGCTCGTAGAAAAACAGGAAGCGTCGATTCCTGTAATGCTGTCCGTATAAAGAGGTCTGGAAAGCTCCAGATAAAGAATCTGAGGATAAGAAAGAAGAGAGGGAATGTCAGAAGAAGCAATTTCGATAATGGCATAGTTTCCAAGAAGAGGAACAAAAGAAAAGGGGATATTTTTCTGTATGTCCGAAAGAGAACCGTTATAAAGCAAAATGAGTTTCCAGGTATCGGTATTCGGTTCGTAACCGGCGCGGAGAATGGGATTTTGTAGTCGTTCCTCCTCCGGAAGAGAGAGGGCGAGATTCAATTCGGCTTCCAGTTTCTGATTGGGCATGGGATATTCCTTCTGTAATTATTGATGTAACACTGTATGAGAAAAAACAGAGAATATGATTGTGAATCAAAGAAAAGTATGATATATTGAAACCGTTTTGGACAAAAAAAGAGGCGGATGCGGAGGGAATAATGAAAGCAGTTATACAAAGAGTATCAAAGGCATCGGTAACCATAGACGGAGAAACAGTAAGCTCCATTGGAAAAGGATATCTGGTATTGCTGGGAGTTGCCGGCGACGATACCGAAGATTCAATGAAAAAGCTGGTCAAAAAAATGATTGATTTGCGGATTTTTCAGGATGAGAACGGAAAGACGAATCTTTCCATTGAAGATGTGGGCGGAGAGCTTCTGGTTGTATCTCAGTTTACCCTGCTGGCAGACTGCAGGAAAGGACGGCGTCCAAGCTTTGTGAAAGCGGGTGACCCGAAAGAAGCCAAGAGGATGTACGAAGCATGTATTGAAGAATGTAAAAAAAGAATTGCGAATACCTTCCATGGAGAATTTGGCGCCGACATGAAGGTTGACTTGCAAAATGATGGCCCATTTACGATTATTTTGGACAGTAATGAATTATAAGAGCAAAAAACTTGCATTTTTGGCATGACTTAATATATAATACCTGTTAAGCAACTACGAAAAAGGCAACATCCATCGGTGACGATGGGAAAGGAGCAAAACATGGACAAGATTAAGATGACGACTCCCCTGGTTGAGATGGACGGGGACGAGATGACCCGAATTTTATGGAAGATGATTAAAGATGAGCTTCTGCTTCCTTTCATTGATCTGAAGACAGAATATTATGATCTCGGTCTGGAATACAGGGATGAGACCGGAGACCAGGTAACCATAGATTCTGCTCTTGCTGCGAAAAAATACGGTGTGGCCGTAAAATGTGCTACCATAACACCAAATGCAGCCCGCATGGAAGAATACAATTTAAAAGAAATGTACAAAAGTCCGAACGGTACGATTCGTGCCATTCTGGATGGTACCGTATTCCGGGCACCGATTGTGGTAAAAGGAATCGAACCGACGGTAAAAACTTGGAAAAAGCCAATTACCATCGCAAGACACGCATATGGCGATGTTTATAAGGCTACAGATATGAAAGTACCGGGAGCCGGAAAGGCGGAGCTGGTATTTACTGCCGAGGACGGAACAGAGACCAGAGAGCTGATTCATGAATTTGACGGCCCGGGCATTTTACAGGGAATGCATAATCTGGAGAGCTCCATTGAAAGCTTTGCAAAATCCTGTTTCAATTATGCCCTGGAAACCGGTCAGGATCTCTGGTTTGCCACAAAGGATACGATTTCCAAAAAATATGACCATACATTTAAGGACATTTTCCAGGAGATTTTTGACGCCGAATACAAAGAGAAATTTGACGAAGCAGGCATTGAGTATTTCTATACACTGATTGACGATGCAGTTGCCAGAGTAATTCGTTCCGACGGTGGCTACATATGGGCCTGCAAAAACTATGACGGCGACGTCATGAGTGATATGGTAGCCACAGCCTTTGGTTCACTGGCCATGATGACTTCCGTTTTGGTAGCTCCGGACGGAACGACAGAATATGAGGCAGCTCATGGAACGGTACAGAGACATTACTATAAACATTTAAAAGGAGAAGAAACATCCACAAACTCCGTGGCAACGATTTTTGCGTGGTCCGGCGCTTTAAGAAAGAGAGGCAAGCTAGACAATATTCCGGAGCTTGTTGATTTTGCGGATAAGCTGGAAAAAGCCACCATTGCTACGATTGAAGGCGGCACTATGACGAAGGACCTTGCATTGATTACCACTCTGGAAAATGTACATGCGGTAAACAGTGAGGACTTCATCAAGGCAATTCGTGCGGAACTGGAAAAAGAATTAAGCAAATAAGAACCATGGAACTCTGAAAAAGCAGTCGCGGGGGTAAAACCTACCCCTGCGGATGCTTTCGATAAAGCGGCTCCGTGGTTTTATAACGTCCGCCATCTGGCGGCAGGAGGTGAGTGTTTATGGAGTTTAAGCCTGTGAGAGCGCAGGATAAAGAACGAATTGAATCGTATTTACAACAGATAGAGACAAGGAGCTGTGATATGGCTTTTGCATCCATATACTTGTGGCGTTCCCACTACCATATGGAATATGCGGAATGTGAGAATACGATAATTTTTCGTTCCAATGAAGAAAATATGAGTTTTTCTTTTCCCATCGGGGGAGGAGATGTGGATGCAGCTCTGCGGCAATTAAAAGAATATTGTGTGGAAAAGGGAATTCCGCTGGTGCTGCACAGTGTGACAAAGGAAATCGGGGATTATCTCAATGAACATTATCCCGGAGAATTTGAGATTAAATATGACCGCGATATTGCGGATTATATATATGAAACAGAGGCGCTTATCGGTCTGAAAGGGAAAAAATATCATGGGAAGAAAAATCATGTAAATAAATTCATGAAAACCTATGACTGGAGCTATGAAGAGGTCGGACCGGATAATCTGGAAGAATGTCTTTCCATGCTGCGGCAATGGAAAAGGAATAACTGTGAAAAGGAAGACCCGGAGATGGTGGCGGAGATTTGTGTGGCGGAAGCTGCTCTTATCGAGAAGGATTTTCTGGGACTGAAAGCCGGACTTATCCGTGCGGACGGCAGAGTTGTTGCATTTTCCGTGGGAGAGAAAATACATCCGGACACCTTCTGTGTGCACATTGAGAAGGCCTATGCGGATGTGCCGGGTGCGTATGCCGTGATAAATCAGCAGTTTCTGATACATGAAGCAGCGGACTGCCGGTATGTAAACAGGGAGGATGATGTGGGAGAACCGGGACTTCGCCGGGCAAAATTATCCTATCATCCGGTATTTATGGTGGAAAAAGGGGTTGCGTCGGCAGGAAATATCTGCTGACCAAAGCCCTTTGGGTTTTCGCCGATTTTCTTGACAGGAATCGGCGAAAAAGGTATAGTAAATCTGAAATAAAAATCAGAGTCGATGGTTTTTGCTCTACGGAGCAGGGAGGTTCTTATGAAACATTTAATAGACCCAATGGATTTATCTGTGCAGGAGATTGACCAGTTAATGGAACTGGCGGATGATATTATTCTTCACAAAGAGAAATATCAGGATGTGTGCAGACATAAAAAGCTGGCCACTTTATTTTTTGAACCAAGTACAAGAACGCGTTTGAGTTTTGAAGCTGCCATGATGGAGCTTGGCGGTAATGTACTTGGTTTTTCTTCTGCCAATTCCTCTTCGGCTTCCAAGGGGGAGTCGGTATCCGATACAGTCCGCGTCGTGTCGGGATATGCTGATATTATAGCAATGCGTCATCCAAAAGAAGGTGCTCCTTATGTGGCGGCGCAGAAAGTAGATATTCCAATTATCAATGCGGGAGACGGCGGACATAACCATCCGACCCAGACACTGACAGACCTTTTGACAATTCACAGAGAAAAAGGACGTTTTGATAATCTCACTATCGGTATGTGTGGTGACTTAAAGTTCGGACGTACCGTACATTCTCTGATTAAGGCCATGTCAAGATATGAAAATGTCAATTTTGTTATGATTTCTCCACGGGAATTATGTCTTCCGGAATATATTATCAAAGATGTTTTTGAGAAAAATGATATTCCTTACCGGGAAGTGCGGACAATGGAAGAGGTTATGCCGGAGCTGGATATTCTTTACATGACCAGAGTACAGAAAGAGAGATTTTTCAATGAGGCTGACTACATCCGCTTAAAAGACAGCTTTATTCTGGATGAAAAGAAGCTGGAGACGGCCAAAGAGGATTTGTGTATCATGCATCCGCTGCCTCGTGTCAATGAAATCTCCACAAAAGTGGACGATGACCCGAGAGCCTGCTATTTTAAACAGGCCCGTTATGGCAAATTTATCAGGATGGCGTTAATTATGACATTGTTGGGGGTAAGTGCAGATGAAGATTGACAGTATTAAAAACGGAATCGTGCTTGATCATATTAAAGCAGGAAAAAGTATGGAGATTTACAAATATCTTGGACTTGATAAACTGGACTGCAGTGTTGCCATTATCAAAAATGTGGTAAGCAGCAAAATGGGCAAGAAGGATATTATCAAGATTGCGGACAATCTGGATTTGAACCTGGATGTCCTCGGCTACATTGACCCGGATATTACCGTATGCTATATCAAGGATGGAAAGATTGCGAAGAAAAAACATCTGGAGCTTCCGGAACAGATTACGAATATCATTCGCTGCAAAAATCCGAGATGCATCACCTCTGAGGAAAGAGGACTGGATCATATTTTCAAACTGACAGACAGGGAAAACAGAATATATCGCTGCCTGTATTGTGAGGCAAAAAAAAGCGAATATTAGGAAATAAGGCATTTCTGCCGGCGAGGAAGATACCTGTTCGTCGGTGGGAATGCCTGTTTTACTTTACAGGAAATGAGTATAAAACCTGCAATTTTTCCCGGCAAAAGACGATTCTTTCCTGCAATGAATCGTCACCGCTCTTGCATAATGTGAAGTTTTGGTGTACAATTAGTTCTAATTTTAAGTCTATAGAAGTGTGGTGAGATGTTATGGATGCCCAAATCCCAAAAGTAAAGCGTACACAAAGAGAAATCAGCAAGCCAAAGGATTTTACGGATCCGGAGGTGCTGCATCAGAAATTAATACAGGCCATTCGTGTATATCACCCTTCCACAGATCTTACGATGATTGAAAAAGCCTATCAGCTCGCTTATGATGCACATAAGGAACAAAGGAGAAAGTCCGGAGAACCATACATTATCCACCCTGTATGTGTGGCGATTATTCTTGCGGAACTGGAGCTGGATAAAGAGACAATCGTAGCAGGGCTGCTTCATGATGTTGTGGAAGATACGGTATTTTCCCTGGAAGATATTACGAAGATGTTTAATGAGGAAGTTGCCCTTCTGGTGGACGGAGTCACCAAACTGGGACAGCTTTCTTATTCTCAGGATAAAATGGATATTCAGGCGGAGAATCTTCGAAAGATGTTTCTTGCCATGGCAAAAGATATCCGCGTAATTCTTATCAAGCTGGCTGACCGCCTTCATAACATGCGGACGCTTCAGTATATGAAGCCGGAGAAGCAGAAGGAAAAAGCCAGAGAGACCATGGATATCTATGCGCCGATTGCCCACCGTCTGGGTATTTCCAAGATAAAGATAGAACTGGATGACCTTTCATTAAAATATCTCCGTCCGGAGGTTTATAAAGAACTGGAAGAAAAGCTTCAATCCACGAAGGAGAATCGAAAGACATTTATTGATTCGATTATTCAGGAGGTTTCCTCCCATCTTGAGGAGACCGGTATTCTTGCTGAAGTAGACGGGAGGGTAAAGCATTTTTTCAGCATTTATAAAAAAATGCGTAATCAGAATAAAACCCTTGATCAGATTTACGATATTTTTGCTGTCCGTATCAAGGTGAATACCGTAAAAGACTGCTATGCGGCCCTCGGAGTGATTCACGAGCTCTATAAGCCGATTCCTGGAAGATTTAAAGATTATATCGCTATGCCGAAGGAGAATATGTACCAGTCGCTCCACACAACATTGATTGGCTCTTCAGGCACTCCGTTTGAAATTCAGATTCGTACCTTTGAGATGCACCGCACGGCGGAATATGGTATCGCTGCCCATTGGAAATACAAAGAAGGCGGCGGTAATATAAATAAAGAAGAAGAAAAATTAAGCTGGCTCAGGCAGATTCTTGAGTGGCAGCAGGATATGTCCGATAACCGGGAGTTTTTATCCATGCTGAAAACAGACCTCGACCTTTTTGCCGAGCAGGTTTACTGTTTTACCCCGCAGGGCGATGTAAAGACGCTGCCTGCAGGCTCTACACCGATTGATTTTGCCTATATGATTCACACTGCAGTCGGCAACCGGATGGTGGGAGCAAGGGTAAACCGGCGTCAGGTTCCGATTGATTATCGTCTTCAGAACGGAGACAGAGTGGAGATTATCACCTCTCAGAATTCGAACGGACCGAGCCGGGACTGGTTGTCTATCGTAAAAAGCTCGCAGGCCAAAACGAAGATTAACCAGTGGTTTAAGTCTCAGTTTAAAGAAGAAAACATTATAAAAGGCCGGGAGCTGATTGAACGCTACTGTAAAGCGAAAGGGCTGGTACTGGCCAACTATACCAAACCGGAGTATCAGAAGAAATGTATGACCAAGTATGGTCTTAAAAACTGGGAATCTGTTCTTGCCGCAGTGGGACACGGAGGGCTGAAAGAAGGCCAGGTGGTTAACAAGCTGGTAGAGGAATATGAGAAAGAGCATAAAAAGCAGCTCACAGACCAGGATGCCTTAAATGCGGTTGCGGAGAAAAACAAGACAGACAAACAGCCAACCAGAATCCGGAGACATTCCGGTATCGTGGTGAAGGGTATCGATGATTTGTCCGTAAGATTTTCCAAATGCTGCAGCCCGGTGCCGGGAGACGAAATTATCGGTTTTGTCACAAGAGGGCGGGGTATCTCCATACACCGGACGGACTGCGTTAATATTTTAAGTATGCCGGAAAGTGACCGGGCAAGACTGATGGATGCCGAGTGGGAAGAAGATGCGGCTGCCAAAAACGGAGAACTGTATCTTGCCGAGATTGTAATTTATGCTCACAACAGAACCGGTATCATGCTGGACATTTCCAAATGCTTTCTTGAATTGAAAACAGATATGAAGTCCGTACAGACAAGAACAAGTAAGCAGGAGCTGGCAACTATTGCGATTTCTTTCGAAATCAGTGGCATTGAGGAACTCAATCA
This sequence comes from Eubacterium sp., assembly GCA_022769785.1. Taxonomy (GTDB): domain Bacteria; phylum Bacillota; class Clostridia; order Lachnospirales; family Lachnospiraceae; genus Anaerobutyricum. Next base: position 14,416 of record JALEIY010000098.1, on the reverse strand, counting down.
TATTATTAAGAAGCTTCGGGGAATCGAGAGCGTAATCGACATTGAAAGAAATGCCGGATGATTTGGTGATTGAGTAGTTTTACAAAAATAGAAAAAGGTGCCTTGCATGGCACGAAAAACAGGAGGGTATTTATTATGGGTGAATTAAAAATTGTATGTGCGCAGCTTGGACCGGTGGTAACCAACACATATATTTTGCTGGAGGAAGAGACCAAAGAGGCAGTGATTATCGACCCGGCGGACAACGCAGATGAACTGATTCAGTTCCTCGAGGATGGCGGATATTCCCTGGACGGTGTTATGCTGACACACGGACATCACGATCATATCGGAGCTCTTGCAGGCTTAAGAGAGCATTATGATCCATGGAAGCTTCGTGTTTATGCGGCAAAACCGGAGCAGGAGGTGCTGATGGTAAAAGAATATAACATGAGTCCTCAGTTTGGAGAGGGATATACTACCCATGCCAATATGATGATTGACGACCGTCAGGTGTTTGAAGTGACTTCCAAGCACAAATGTCAGTGTCTCTATACACCGGGCCATACACTGGGAAGCTGCTGCTATTACTTTGCGGAAGAAGGATGGCTGTTTGCCGGAGACACTCTCTTTGCAGGCAGTGTGGGAAGAACCGATTTGCCGACGGGTGACGGCGAAGCGCTGATGCGCTCGCTGAATGATGTGGTTATGAGCCTTCCGGATCCGGTTGTTGTATTTCCGGGACATGGACCTTCGACAACAATTGGAGACGAAAGAGCAACGAACCCGTTTGTAAAAAGATAATTTACGGGAAGAATTATGATTTATTTATTTCAGAGTGATCGAGAATATGATTATGACGTAAGGGCGACAGCCCTTGCGTTTTTCGAAAGAGAAAAAATAATAGAAATCACAGAAGAAGAATGGAAAAAGAAACGCCTGTTGGCGGAAAAAGAGGAGGAAGGTTCGGCAATCCGTTTCCTTTCTCTTGTTTTTGAGAAGGAACAGAAGGTTCGGGGATTGTTTGCGGATGCCTGCGGGAAAGAAGTGCTGGAGGAGATTTCCTGTGACTACAGGAATCATGAGAATTCCAGAAGTATCATGGGCCGTTTCCTTTATCAGCTTTTTTCGAAATATACCGGTCGGACCCTTCCGTGGGGGACGCTCACGGGAATCCGGCCTTCCAAAATCGTCATGAAATGGCTCGAAGAAGGGATGGAGCCGGAGCAGATTCTGAAACGCTTTCAGGAAACATATCTGGCAGATGAACAAAAAGCGCAGCTCTGTCTGAAAGTGGCACAAAAGGAAAAAACGATTCTGGACGCACATTCCTACGAAGAGGAATATAGTTTATATATAGGGATTCCTTTCTGCCCGACGACCTGCCTGTACTGCTCTTTTGCATCTTTTCCGGTTTCAAAATTTGCCGACCGGATGGAGCCATATCTCGAGGCGCTCTTTCAGGAAATGCGTTTTGTGGCACAAACCTACAGGAATCGGCCGCTTACCACAGTATATGTAGGCGGCGGAACACCGACAGCATTGGATGAGCCTTCTCTGGAAAAATTGATGCATATGATTCATGAGCTTTTTCCGATGGATAAAATTCGTGAATTTACAGTGGAGGCTGGGCGCCCGGATAGTATTACAGAAGGAAAACTTCGGATTCTTCGGGAAGCAGGTGCAGACCGTATCAGTATCAATCCGCAGACCATGAATCAGCAGACCCTTACGCTGATTGGAAGAAACCATACGGTTGAGCAGACAGTTTGGGCATATGAGCTTGCCCGGAAAGCCGGGTTTACCAATATTAATATGGATATGATAACCGGCTTGCCAGGCGAAGACATTTCTCATGTGGAAAAAACACTGAGAGATATTGCGGCTTTGAAGCCGGAAAGCTTGACGGTACATTCTCTGGCCATAAAACGGGCAGCACATCTTAATATTGAGATGGAACGTTACCAGAGTCTTGTAAAGGGAAGTACCAACGAAATGCTCCGACTGACGGATGAATGTGCCATGCAGATGGGAATGGAGCCGTATTATATGTATCGGCAGAAAAATATACCGGGTAATCTGGAAAATATCGGATACAGTCTTCCGGGCAAAGAATGTCTTTACAATATCCTGATGATGGAAGAAAAACAGGATATTATTGCATGCGGAGCGGGGGCATCCTCCAAATATCTGTTTTCAGGCAACCGGATAGAGCGTGCGGAAAATGTAAAAAATATTGACCAATACATTTCACGTGTCGATGAAATGATCGAAATAAAAAATAAATACACTGGTAAAGAAGGGGAGAATAATGGCATATGATTATGGAATCCATGATCTGGAGACACCAATCCAGGAATCATTGGGTGAGGCTCTTCTTCATGGAATGATTGTCAGCAATCTCTGCTATTTTGTCGGAAAAGAGATGGAGCTGCCTGAAGAGCAGTGTTATAATCTGGCGGTTGCAGGGATGCTTCATGATATCGGAAAGCTGAGATTGCGCTCCTATGTTTATGAAGAAAAAGAAGCAAAGCTGGGTATTGATGAACTGCGATATATCAGACTTCATCCGACCCTGGGATATGCAATTTTAAAACAGAAAGGTTACGGAGAAGAAGTTCTGACTGCGGTTCTTTATCATCACGAGAATGCGGATGGCAGCGGTTATCCGAACAACCTGAAAAACGACAGCATTCCAATGGGAGCCAGAATTTTAAGAGTATGTGACGCCTTCGGTGCGCTGATATCCAATCGGGCCTGCCGGGGAGCGTTTGACATAGAAACAGCAATTACCATTATGATTGAAGAAGTTAAAAATTTTGATATGCAGGTATTTTTAGCTTTTCAGAAAGTTACCCAGTCCGAGGATATGAAACGTATGCTTTCGGGCATGGGAATTCACTAAAATACAGGAGGAACAGTATATTATGGCTGAATCAATGAAGGGTCTGAAAAGAACCCATCGATGTACCGAAGTAACCTCTGCGGATATCGGCAGTACCGTAACTTTGATGGGCTGGGTACAGAAAAGAAGAAATCTCGGAAGTCTGATTTTTGTCGATCTTCGTGACAGAAGCGGACTGATGCAGTTATATTTTGAAGAAGATATCATTGGAAAGGAAGGCTTCGAAAAAGCAGGAACGCTCCGTGCAGAGTTCGTTGTTGCGGTGACCGGAACCGTGGAAAAAAGAAGCGGTGCAGTCAATGAAAGCTTAAAAACAGGAGAGCTGGAGATTCGTGCAGAGAGTCTCAGAATTTTATCTGAGTCCCAGACCCCGCCATTTCCGATTGATGCAGATATTACAGTGAAAGACGAACTTCGTCTGAAATACCGTTACCTGGATTTGAGACGCCCGAATATCCAGAAAAATCTTATTTTAAGAAGTAAGATTGCCACCCTGACCAGACAGTTCCTGGCCCAGGAAGGATTTTTGGAAATTGAAACTCCGATGCTTACCAAGAGTACACCGGAGGGCGCAAGAGACTATCTGGTGCCAAGCCGTGTGCATCCTGGCAGCTTTTATGCCCTTCCGCAGTCTCCGCAGCTTTTTAAACAGCTTTTGATGGTTTCCGGGTATGACCGCTATTTCCAGCTTGCAAAATGTTTCCGTGATGAGGATTTGCGTGCGGACAGACAGCCGGAATTTACCCAGATTGATATGGAACTGTCCTTTGTGGATGTTGACGATGTCATCGATGTGAATGAACGTCTTCTTGCCTTTTTATTTAAAGAGTGTCTTAACGTGGATGTGCCGCTTCCGATTCAGCGGATGACATGGCAGGAGGCTATGGACCGTTTTGGCTCCGATAAGCCGGATCTTCGTTTTAGTATGGAGATTATCAATGTTTCTGATGTGGTAAAAGGAAGTGGTTTTGGAGTCTTTGACGGAGCTTTGGAAAATGGCGGAACCGTTCGCGCCGTATGTGCAAAAGGGCTGGGAGATGCCTCCAGCAAAAAAATGAAAAATATTGAAAAGACAGCCAAGGATTATGGCGCAAAGGGCCTTGCATATATTCAGCTGAAATCAGACGGAACCATGAAATGTCCGTTTGCCAAATTTGTTTCTGAGGAGCTGCTTAATGCCCTCGTTGAGAAAACCGGTGCCGAAAAAGGTGATTTGATTGTGTTTGCCGCAGATAAATTTAAAACGGTCTGCGACGTTTTAGGCGCTCTTCGTCTGAAATTTGCCGATGAACTGGGCATTCTGGATAAGTCCGAATACCGTTTTGTATGGATTACGGAATTCCCGCTTCTTGAATGGTCTGAAGAACAGGGACGTTATACCGCAATGCACCATCCGTTCACCATGCCGATGGAAGAGGATCTTCCTTTCATTGATACAGAACCTGGAAAAGTTCGTGCCAAAGCCTACGATATCGTATTAAACGGTACAGAGCTGGGTGGCGGAAGCGTCAGAATTCATCAGGATGATATTCAGGAAAAAATGTTTGAATGTCTTGGATTTACAAAAGAGCAGGCTTATGAACGTTTTGGTTTCCTGCTGGAAGCTTTCAAATACGGAGTGCCGCCTCACGCTGGTCTGGCATACGGCCTTGACCGTCTTGTCATGCTTATGGCAAAAGAGGATTCCATCCGAGATGTGATTGCTTTCCCGAAAGTAAAGGATGCATCCTGTCTGATGACCAATGCCCCTGATGTGGTAGACGATAAGCAGCTCGAAGAACTGTGTATCGGTATCCAGTTGCCGCAGGAAGAAAAATAAAAGAAAAAGAAAACCGGTATCTCAGATATCTGTCGGTCTCTGTTTCTTACAGAGATTCGACGAATATCCGGGATGCCGGTTTTTTTGTCTGAACAGATTTTTTATTTTACTTTTTCAAAACCCTGCTGTCCTACATTGCACAAAGGGCAGTGGGAGAGAGTGGTAAAAGGCTTTCCTTCCTTTGCCTCGTCATAAATATATCCGCATACTTTGCAGCGGTAGACTCCATCCAGTGGATGGTCTTCCACATTTTTGTTTCCTCCCTCTGAAGTAAGACGGTCTACTTCATTTTGAATTTTAATTTTGTGTAATGCTTCCAGAATTGTTCCCATAATAACTCCTCCCTGATTTTGCTTTCTATGAATGAACTGCCACTAGCTTGTGAAACTGGCAGTCTGATCAATAAGATTGATACGAAGTTTGCCTTTCTGACCCTGAAATTCTACGTTGGAAAGAATTTCATATTTGATTTTTTCAAGACATTTTCCTGGGTCATCCTTTGGTAACTCGTTGAGATTGATTTGTTCCATACCAGAAGATAACTGTCGTTTGATGTTTTTTACCATCAGTCTGTCATAGCGTTCGCAGGCTTTGACAGATTTTTGCTGATTTTCCGGTTTGGAAAAATACTCTTTTGTCCAAGCTTCCAGATTGTCAATCACCATAGATTTTCTGTCCTTTCTGTTATGCCTCCCTGATTTTGCCATATAAAAAATATGGTTCTTTTTAAATACAGTATAGTATGAGGGTAGTTTTTGTACTTGTAAAAAAGATGAATAATTATGGGAAAAAGCGGAGACGTGGTTATTTCCATAATTCCGGATAGAATTCTACCATTGGTCAGCAGAGGGTCTTGTTATAATAAAACTATCATAAACGAAAAAAAGGGGGTAAAAAAATGTCTGATTTGATTTGCAGCAGTGCGGATAAACCACTGGAAAACTTTTTAAAAGAATGCGGAGAAGAAACATCACATCACAGAATGATAACGCAGCAAAATAAGTGTGGATATGGACTGGGTGGTGTCTGTTGTCGTCTTTGTGCTAACGGTCCATGTCGGTTATCACCATCAAAGCCAAAAGGAGTTTGCGGTGCAGATGCGGATACGATTGCCTGTCGTAATTTCCTGCGCCAGGTAGCGGCGGGTTCCGGCTGTTATACTCATGTGGCGGAAAATACAGCAAAACGACTGCGGGAGCTGGGAGAAGAATGTAAAAGAGAAAACCGGAAGGTAAAAAACAAAGAATCTTTATCCAGGCTTGCCTCTGTTTTAGGCATTGCCTGTAAGGGTGAATGTGCTTCCTGCACCTCCTGCTGTGCGGATTCAGCGATTCAGATTGCCGATGCGGTTTTAGAAGACCTGAGAAAACCATATGAAGAAAAAATGGAACTTCTTAAGAAGCTTGCACTTCCGAAACGTCTGGAAGTCTGGGAAAAATTAAATATTCTTCCGGGAGGAGCAAAGGATGAAATATTTAATGCAGTGGTAAAAACTTCTACGAATCTCAATTCAGACCCTGCGGATATGCTGTTACAATGCCTGCGTCTGGGTATTTCTACAGGAAATTACGGACTGATACTTACGAATCTGATGAATGATATTATTATGTCCACTCCTCAAATTACCATGGATCCGGTAGGACTGCGTGTTATCGATCCGAACTATGTAAATATTATGATTACAGGTCATCAGCAATCCATGTTTGCTGACCTTCAGGGAAAACTGGAAACAGAAATTATTCAAAAATCTGCAGAGCTGGTAGGAGCGAAAGGAATCCGTCTTGTAGGTTGTACCTGCGTGGGACAGGATTATCAGGCAAGGTCAGCTTCCTATAAAAATGTGTTCTGTGGTCATGCAGGGAACAATTATACCAGTGAAGCCGTACTCATGACCGGATGCATTGATCTCGTAGTATCAGAATTTAACTGTACTATACCGGGAATAGAGCCAATCTGTGAAAAACTGGGGATTCCAATGCTTTGTCTGGATGATGTGGCAAAAAAAGCAAATGCGAAATTAATGCCGTATTCAGCGGAGCAAAAAGAAGAAATCACCGGACACATTATTTCGGAAGCACTTTGTGGATTTAAAAACAGGAAAAAGGAACTGACCGGAAGTTGTCCGGGTAAAGGAGAAAAACGAACCAATCCAATGTGCGACCATGGATATGAAAAGTCCATCACCGGTCTTTCGGAATTGAGTCTTCTTAATGCACTGGGTGGAAGCCTTCAGCCGTTAATTGATGCAATCGCTTCCGGAAAAATTAAAGGAATTGCTGCAGTAGTGGGTTGTTCCAATCTCAGAGCAAAAGGTCATGATGTGTTTACAGTGGAACTGGCAAAAGAGCTGGTGAAAAAGGATATTCTGGTTCTGTCGGCAGGCTGTACCTGTGGGGGACTGGAAAACTGCGGACTTATGACTATGGAAGCAATAGAACTTTGCGGAGACGGATTAAAAGAAGTCTGTTGTGCTCTTGGCGTGCCACCGGTACTTAACTTTGGCCCGTGCCTTGCAATCGGCCGTGTTGAGATGGTTGCCTGCGAATTGGCAAAAGCCCTGGATGTGGATTTGCCGCAGCTTCCGGTTGTTGTGAGCGCACCGCAGTGGCTGGAGGAACAGGCTCTTGCGGACGGTGCCTATGCGCTTGCGCTTGGACTTCCGCTTCATCTTGCCCTTGCTCCGTTTGTAACCGGAAGCAAAGTGGCGGTTTCTGTTCTTACGGAAGGAATGAAAAAACTGACAGGCGGACAGTTGATTATAGAAGGAGAAGTGGAAGCTGCTGCAGATACCTTCGAAGAAATTATTCTGGAGAAACGAAAAGGACTTGGATTATAACAGGGGAGGGATGAGCACAATGCTGATGAACCGAATAAAACCGGTTGCCGTCCCGGTGAATCCGGATAATCCGGCAATTATTAAAAATAATGTACTCTGTGCGGAATGTGGTCATTGCTTTGATGTCTGTGAAAATGAAATCGGAGTCGGAGCCAGATATCATTTTAAACCGGAAGAACCTTATCGGTGTATTGGATGCGGGCAATGTACTGCGGCCTGTCCGGAAGGAGCTTTGCTGGGAAGACCACATTATCATTTCGTAAAAGAACATATAAAAGATCCGGACAAAATTGTAGTCTTTTCCACATCCCCTTCTGTACGAGTGGGATTTGCCGATGGCTTTGGAAAAGAACCGGGTACATTTTCTCAGGATAAAATGGCAGGAGCGCTCCGGGCTCTGGGAGCGGATTATGTTTTTGATGTATGCTTTTCTGCAGACCTTACTATTATGGAAGAAGGCTCTGAATTACTGAAAAGAGTCCTGACGGGACAAGGAGCGCTGCCACAGTTTACAAGCTGCTGCCCTGCATGGGTAAAATATATGGAGAATTTTCATCCGGATATGCTGAACCATCTTTCTTCGGCAAAAAGTCCGATTGGGATGCAGGGTGCAATTATTAAAACCTATTTTGCAAATAAAATGAAGATTGATCCGGAAAAAATTATCTCTGTGGCGGTCACACCGTGTACTGCAAAAAAAGCGGAAATAAAAAGAGAAGAGCTCTGTGATGCCGGAAAACTTCTTGGAATAGAGGGAATGCGGGATAATGATTATGTTATCACCACCAAAGAGCTGGTGCAGTGGTGCAAACAGGAGGGAATGAATCTAGAAGACATTGCCCCGTCCCGGTTCGACAGTCTTCTTGGTGTGTCCAGCGGAGGAGGCCTGATTTTTGGTAATACGGGCGGTGTAATGGAAGCGGCTCTTCGGACTGCTTATAAAGTGGTGGAAAAGGCAGATCCACCGGCAGATTTTTATCAGCTGAAGCCGGTACGAGGTCTGAAAAACCGAAAAGTTGCTGAAGTCTGTATTGGCGGTCATCATCTGAAAGCCTGTGTTTTATATGGAACCGCAGAGGCGGAACGTTTTCTGGCAGAGGATATGAGTGAATATCATTTTGTTGAAGTGATGACCTGTCCGGGTGGATGCATCAGTGGTGCAGGCCAGCCAAACTGCGGAGTGACACCGGTACCGGATGAAGTAAGAAAGAAACGAATAGAAAGTCTGTACCGGGCAGATGAAAGAGCGGTTATTCGCAATTCTATGGATAATCCGGAAATATCAGACCTTTACAAAGACTTTTTAAAGGAACCATTAAGTCCATTGTCCCAAGCACTGCTGCATACGACTTATCAGGACAGGTCCGGTTTTTCCAAATGACTGTGTGGATTATTACAACAGTATGTAAGATAACAAAAGAATAAAACAATAGAAATTTTTTGGCGAAACAAACTTGCCGATGATAACAAATTGTTGCATTGTTAAAACTGTAATTCGTTGTCCGAACAAAATAATATCCGGGCAACGAATTTTTTTGCTCTATCACAACAAGAAAAAAGGAAATAATTTACAAATGATTATTGCCAATAGGGGTGACGATTATTCCTAACGGCTTTGGATTGTCCTTTGCTATAATTTCACACAGATGAAAACTCAGTTTATGGTTGATTTACAGGTTGGATGTTGAGGCGGGGGACCGCTTCGTCTGAGTCATCATCGCTCAAAATAGTTTAAAGGTTAGTAAGGAGGAAAATGTAATGATAGCAAAAGGGTTTACAGAGCCAACCGCACGTATTAAAGCATTAAAGGCTGAAGTTGTTAACGCAGTACCGGAAGTGGAACCATACAGAGCCGTGCTGATTACAGAGTCTTACAAAGAGACAGAGGGAATGCCTGCTGTTATGAGAAGAGCAAAAGCAAACGAGAAGATTTTTAATAATCTCCCGGTTGTAATTCGTGACAACGAGCTTATCGTTGGTGCTCTTTCTGTGAAACCACGTTCCACAAACCTTTGTCCGGAGTTCTCTTTTGACTGGGTAGAAAAAGAGTTCAAGACAATGGCAACCCGTATGTGTGATCCGTTTGTGATTACAGAAGAAACAGCAGATATTCTTCACGAAGTATTTAAATACTGGAAGGGAAAAACTACCAGTGAACTGGCAACTTCTTACATGAGCCAGGAAGCCCTTGACTGCCAGGCAGGTGGAGTTTTCACCGTTGGTAACTACTACTTTGGTGGTATTGGTCATGTTTGTGTTGATTATGGTAAGGTTTTGAAAAAAGGATTTAAGGGAGTTATTGCCGAAGTTGTTGAGGCTATGGGAAGACTTGACAGAAACGATCCTGAATATTTACAGAAGAGAACCTTCTATGAAGCAGTCATCATTACTTATCAGGCAGCGATTAATTTCGCAAAACGATACAGTAAAAAAGCTGAAGAAATGGCAGCAACCTGCACAGATCCAAAGAGAAAAGCAGAGCTTCTTCAGATTGCGAAAAACTGTGATCGTGTTCCGGAAAACGGAGCAACCAATTTCTATGAAGCTTGTCAGTCCTTCTGGTTTGTACAGGCATTAGTACAGATTGAGGCAAATGGTCATTCCATTTCTCCAGGACGATTTGACCAGTATATGTGGCCATACCTTGAAGCAGATAAAGAAATCTCCAAAGAGTTTGCTCAGGAACTGCTTGACTGTATCTTCGTATTACTGAATCATGTAAATAAGACTCGTGACGACGTTTCCGATCAGGCTTTCGCAGGATATGCGGTATTCCAGAACTTTGGTGTAGGCGGACAGACAGAAGATGGTCTTGATGCAACCAATCCACTGTCCTATATGTGTATGGATGCAGCAGCTCATGTAAGACTGCCAGCACCATCCTTCTCTGTTCGTATTCATAACCAGACACCGGATGAGTTCCTTTTAAGAGCCTGCGAACTTTCCAGACTTGGTATGGGTGTTCCGGCGTTCTATAACGATGAAGCAATTATTCCGGCACTTTGTAACAGAGGACTTACTCTGGCAGATGCAAGAAATTACTGTATCATCGGCTGTGTAGAACCGCAGTGTCCTCATAAGACAGAAGGATGGCATGATGCTGCATTCTTCAATGTTGCTAAAGTATTTGATATCGCAATCCATGGTGGAAAGAACCGCGATGGCAAACAGTTAGGTCCGGTAACAAAGCCGATGCCTGAATGGAAATCTATGGATGATTTGTATGAGTCCTTCACAACACAGATTGAATATTTCGTAGAAAAGCTTGTTGAATCTGATAATGCGGTTGATATCGCCCACAGAGAGCGTGCTCCATTGCCATTCATGTCTGCTCTGGTTGATGACTGTATCGGCAGAGGAAAAACCGTTATGGAAGGCGGAGCAATCTATAACTTTACCGGTCCTCAGGCATTTGGTAATGTTGATACCGGTGATGCGATTTATGCAATTAAGAAACACGTATTTGATGATAAAGATCTTACAATGGAGCAGATTTACGAAGCAATGGAACACAACTTCGGAGCAGAACTTGGCGCAGGCTGCTACGATGGTCCTTACGTAAAACTGAGCTGCCCGACCTGTGAAGCTTCCTCCGCAGCAGTGGAAACAGTAAAAGAAGACGATATGGAATCCATTATTAATGCAGTTGTTAAGAAAATCCTTGCTGAAAAAGGTGCCAGCGTAAATCTTAATGATGTAAGCACACTTTCCGCAGGCTGCCAGATGACAGACGGCAAACGTGCAGAATATGACAGAATCAGAAGCATTCTTGATGCAACTCCATGCTTCGGTAACGATATTGATGAAGTGGATATGTGTGCAAGAAAAGCAACACAGATTTATTCTCATGAAGTAGAAAAATACAAAAACCCACGTGGGGGCCAGTATCAGGCAGGATGTTATCCGGTATCCGCTAACGTATTATTCGGTAAAGATGTACAGGCACTTCCGGATGGACGTTACAGCAATGCGCCATTAGCAGACGGTGTATCTCCTCGTCAGGGTCATGACGTGAAGGGACCTACAGCTGCAGGTAACTCCGTTGCAAAACTGGATCAGCTTAATATTTCCAATGGTACACTGTACAATCAGAAATTCCTTCCATCTGCAGTAGCAGGAGATCAGGGTCTGATGAACTTTGCAGCAGTTGTCCGCAACTACTTCGATAAGAAGGGTATGCACGTGCAGTTCAACGTTATTGATAAAGAAACATTGATTGATGCTCAGGCACATCCGGAAAACTATAAAGATTTAGTTGTTCGTGTGGCAGGATATTCCGCACACTGGACTGTCCTTGCAAAAGAGGTTCAGGATGATATTATCGCCCGTACCGAGCAGAGCTTCTAAAGGTTGTTTTCAGGTTTTTAGAATAGCTGGAGGAAGTACTTATGGATATGATGGAACCATATAGTGATGTCAATGTCAAAGGTCTTGTATTTAATATACAGAGATTTTCCGTGAACGACGGCCCTGGAGTCAGAACGATTGTTTTTCTGAACGGCTGCCCGTTACGGTGTAAATGGTGCTGCAATCCGGAATCACAGGAGCTTAAACCGGTAATCATGTTCAAGGCTCCAAATTGCGTAGGATGTGGCAACTGTGAGGTTGTGTGTCCAACAGGTGCTTCTAATTTAAAACTTCCAGGAAAAATTGACCATACAAAATGCGTTGCCTGTGGAAAATGCGTGGATGTTTGTTACCACAAAGCACTCGAAATATCCGGTCGTGAAATGACCGTGGAAGAGTTGATGGTAGAGCTTTATCAGGATCGTGTTGTATACAGAAGATCTGGCGGAGGAATCACGGTCTCCGGCGGCGAAGCTTTTATGCAGCATGAGTTCCTGTTAGAGCTGCTGAAAACGTGTAAATCACTGGGGTGGCATACAGCCATTGAAACCACAGGCCTTGCATCGAAAGAGGTTATAGGAAAAATTCTTCCGTATCTGGATCTGGTGATGATGGATATCAAACACCTGGATCCGGCAGTTCACAAAGAATTTACCGGTGTCTCCAACGAAATCATTTTGGAAAATGCGATGTTTATCGCAAAAAATGCCAGAAAGATGATTGTCAGAGTACCGGTCATTCCGGGATTTAATGCGGATCCTGTCAGCATTGAATGTATTGCAAAGTTTACCACATATCTTGATAACGTTGAAGAACTCCATCTTCTGCCGTATCATGATCTCGGTTCAAATAAATATGCAATGATGGGAAGAGAATATGAACTTGCCGGTACGGAGAAACCTGCCGAAGAATTGATGGAAGAATTAAAAGCAATAGTAGAAGAAGAGGGATTAACCTGTATGATAGGAGGATGATAATGAAAGATTATTATTTATTGACCTCAGAATCTGTTACGGAGGGACATCCGGATAAATTATGTGATATTATTTCAGATACATTGCTGGATGCCTACCTAAGTAAAGATCCCTCTTCTCACATAGCATTGGAAACAGTGGCCTCCAATCAAACTGTTTTTGTCGCCGGAGAAGTAGCTTCCGCTGCCACGGTAGATGTCGTAAAAACAGTAAGAGAAGCAATTATTGATGTGGGATATGACAGCAAAGAAAAAGGACTTGACGGAAAGGAATGCCTGGTCCTCACCAATATCGGGGTACAGTCTCCTGACATTGCACGGGGTGTCAGCCTGGCTGACGGAAGTATTGGTGCCGGTGACCAGGGAATGATGTACGGATATGCCTGCGACGATACAGAGGAATGTATGCCGCTGTCAATTTCACTGGCCCACAAATTAACGAAACGATTAACAAAAGTTCGTAAAGATGGTATACTATCTTATCTTTATCCGGATGGAAAATCGCAGGTTACCGTAGCTTATGACAGCAGAGGAAATGTCCTTGGTGTGAAAGACGTTGTGATTTCAGCACAGCATAACGCTGCGATTTCCATGGAGGAGCTCAGAGCGGACATCAAGACAAAAGTAATTGATGCCGTTATTGATGAAAAAGATATGCTGCCGGATGTAAAGATTCATATTAATCCAACCGGACGATTCGTTGTCGGAGGTCCGGAGGGAGATACGGGACTCACCGGCAGAAAAATTATTGTAGATACCTATGGCGGAATTGCCCGGCATGGGGGTGGCGCTTTTTCCGGAAAAGATCCGACAAAAGTGGATCGTTCCGCAGCATACATGGCCAGATATGCCGCGAAAAATCTTGTAAAAGCAGGATTTTGCAGAAAATGTGAAATTAATCTTGCCTATGCAATCGGAATCCCTGAGCCGGTATCGGTTCGAATTGATACTTTTGGAACGGAAGAAATTCCGAAAGCGCTCATTGAATTAATCACAAAAGATGTATTTGACTTTAGTGTGGCAGGTATAATAAAGAATCTGTCTCTCACAACAGTTTCTTATAAATCAACTGCTGCCTATGGTCATTTTGGCAGACCGGAACTGAATCTTCCGTGGGAACGGACAGATAAAGTGGAAGTTCTGCAGCAAAAGGCAGCCACTTATATGGCCGATGCATTTTTTAAGCACCGTGAAAAACGGTAGTCTGACTTATTTTGCTTTCAGTATTTCACTTTGAAATGTTGAAAGATGGATCGAACAGGGCTCTGTTTGAGAATCGGTCTCAACACTCTCAATCTCAACGATTTGAAAAACAAAACCTGATCCATGATATAGCAGCTGTCTCATAGCAGACAGAAGCACAGGGGAACTGTGATTGGTAAATCATCGTTCCCCTTTCCTGCGTTTCAAATGATTTATTTTTTTTGCTATGAAAGATATTTTATTGTTGCGACGTCGTCAATAAAAAACTAAAAAAATTTCATTTTAAAACAAATTAATACACTATTATAAAAAAACAGCACAAAAAACAAAATTCATTTTTGAGCAAAAAATGTT